>JAGORV010000004.1 GCA_018062625.1 Candidatus Woesebacteria bacterium | reverse complement strand
TGCGGTAAGGAAGATGCATACCCCGAGTGAGTCCACTTGTCCCCACCACGCGCCATCAATCAGAGAGAGCGGGGAGAGAAGATATGCTACAGCGGCAAGTTCATAGTATGTTAGATCGAAAATTTTGGTTGAAATGTCGGGGAATCCAAGTCGTTTTGAATTTTTTCCGATATACAGCAGGAGTGCTGCAATACCAAAGTCAGCGATGATAGGGACCAGTTTGCTGATCGTGAGAAATAGGAGGTTGGTGTTTTTCCAAAATTCATTAAAGTTATGAGGGTCTGCAAATATGCTATAGATATGCACCATGCCTCCGAGAATATAGGCAAAAGGTGTAGGATAATTGTTATTCGTCACTTTCATTCCCTCGACAATACCTTTGTCGTAGGTAGCCAGCCCCCATGATTTCCAAAACGAAATATCTGCTTCAAATCCGGGATTTAAGATGAGGAGTAGGCGAAGCACTAGGGCTATGCCAAAACACCAGTAGAGAAGAGAATTTTTCCGCATGCATGTATCATACGGAAATTTTGCATTTGATGCGAGACGTGAGTTAGTCTGTGGACTTGAGTGCGTTTTTTCTCCACTCGTCGGCTTGTCGAAGTTGATCTAGTCGTGTTTTTAACATGGATTGAACCTCTGAGAGGGTGTGGAACGTTTGCTGGAATTGTGTTTCGTTGGGCGTTGGGATGAGTGGTTTACCATCAGGCTGGGTTTGTCTCATGAGGTTTTCTATCATAGAGTTTTCTACGATAATATTTTTCTGTGATTTGCCCTGACCAAGTCTGAAATTATATTTGTACAGTGCTACGGTGAGGAGTTGATCTAGGTTGAAGCCCATGGAGTCTGCGATACGATTGAGATACACGGTGTAGTTTTCATAAAAGTTAGGATCGAGGGTTAGCAGGTGTGAGATGTTATATACCACGTCAGATACTTCACTGATTGCAGCGACTGGGGAGGGAAGTTTGCCTTCTGGTTCTTTGCTTATAGCCAACATATCAAACCAGTGAGAGATAGAATTAAGTGCTTCAGGAATTTCAGCGAACATTGGGCGTGGGTGATTGAGATGTCTGGTATGGATAAGATTGCCATCAAAGTCACGAGCCTCGGTCACATCGCTTTTAGGTCCACCGATTAAAAACATGATTTTTGCTTCAGGTTTGGCTTGAGGTACGCGATGTGGTTCACGAAGATGTTTGTGCTCTAGCTTCAGAAAGAGATTTGCCAGTAGATCCATCTTCTCAGAAGTAGCAAGCGTGCCAATTCGAACATTGTAATTGACTTCTTTGTATGGATTTGGAATTTGTGCTCTTTGTTCAGATGCCATACGTATAAAATGAGTATAAACTATTTACTATAGGTTTTCAAGTATTCCTGATTCACCTCAAAAAGAGAGAGTGAGCCGGATGTTGCTTTATGTATCATAAAGCCTTTTGGTAGGGTGGTCCATGAGTAAGCCAATACGTGAGATATATGGTGTTCCTGTAAAAATATTCGCGCCTGTTCTTCGCTCATTTTATTATCAAAAAATTGTGTAGCCAGTGCATCTTTTTGTGTAGAGTTTATCGTGAGCAGTGAGTGTCCATGAAAGCTTCTTCTCCCAGATATGGCAGGGAACATCACATTGTACGGCCAAATCACCAGAAATGTATCATCAGAGCTACTTACACGTGCGGATTTTTGAAGGAATTCATATTCGGAACGAGCGATATAATGATATGCATTGGTGGGGCTAAATTCACTCGCTAATCGTATGGTGAGCAGGTGATTTGGGAGAAGATAGATAGTGAGTATGGTGAGGATAATCAGGTGTATGTGTTGCGGGTGCTCGAGGCGAGTAATGGAGAATACGCTACGTAAATACATGAGGCATGATTCTGAGAATTTCTCAATGCCAGCCGTGGCTATAATGCTGAGGCATAAAACGACGAGTGTCGACATAAATCGCACATGGGAAAGCCCAAGGATGGTGGGGATAGGCGAGAGAAATACTGATAGCGAGATTATCGCAAACAATGAGATGTAGATTTTAGAGTATGTATACTTTTTTAGAAACCATGGCATTGTTGCGATTGCGATTAGAAATATTGGACCAGTTGCACTTATAAAATGATGGAAGGTAAACGTTGTGTGTTGTGTCACCTCCCATGATTTCAGTTGTATAAAGGGGAGTGTTTGAAAGAGGTTTGAGAGGTAAAGAGTCGGGAGAATGCCTGCAATTATTGCTATAAATATTGGAATAATAAAAGTATTCAATATATCTTTTGTATCCCTATGTGACAATCTAAATATGATCGCTGATAAAGAAAACGTTCCTATAATCGTTGCCCAGAGAGCGGGTTGTAGACTGGACAGAATTATGCTCGATACTGTGATAAGTAGTAGTTGTTTTATGGAGTGATTTTTTTTGGTTTTACTCCACTGAAGTATCAAAAAAGTTAGAAAGATGGATACTGTGGCCAAAAGTAATTGATGTGGTACTGCACCATATCGAACGCGAGGAACAGCGAAATTATTGAAATAATCACCATATGAGGGTAAGCCGTCGCGTACTATAGGAAACGCATGGTAAAGGCCAAAGAGGTAGAGGGAGATGGTTGCGAGACGTTTGTTGTCACCAAATACTTCTTTTGCCAGTAGGTATGCTGCGAGAAATAGCGTTATTGTTAGGATTACAATCGCAATCTGATACGCGAGCATGGGAGATGCGCCAAGAGGTATAAGCAAGTTTCCAATAAGCACATTGCTCCATCCTATAAGTGTTGGCTTGATCGATTCTGAGGTATACAGATCAATCGCTGTGATCCATCTTGTGGTTCCTTGGGCAATTTGGGATACATAATAAAAGTAATCACTCGGGTGGTGCACTGTTCCTAGAAATACTGCATCTTTTGGTGTGTGGGATAAGCCTATGAGATAGGGGAGAACGTTTTCAGTTGTAAAAATGAGAGTGATAATCCATGCGATAAATGGCATGTGTATTTATTTGCTCCAACTTACCGAATCAACAAGCTTGTCAAAGACCGTTTGGGAAAATAATTTCCCACTGATCCACATGACTAAGTTTTTATTATTGGGTACTTCAAAAAATACGTGTTCGTATGGAGTTTGACCTTTGCTATCGATATATTTTGCGCGGTATCCAACTAATCCATTACCGTTGGTAAACGGTGTGACACTAGAGACTCCGCTCCATGAATAGTCTTTCCACCATTGGTTGATATATTCAATTTTTGGTTTGGTTACAAATGAGTCTTTTTGTAATTGTTTCAGATCTTCTACTCGAAAAAAAAGATTTCCTTGTGCATCGGTGCCATTGTAAAAAACCGTGACTGAGTCGTATGGATCATTGGGAAATACGCCAAGTGATATGGTGTTGGGGTAATTAAATCGGTAGGGGAGCATTTTACCTTTGTATTCTACCCATTCGGCATTGTCAGGGATCGGGATTTGGCCCCCCATCACTGAGCTAAATTTTTCTCCGTTCGCTGGTGTTGGTGTGGGAGTGGGACCGAGATATGTTATACCTCCTGGAAGCACGATCGTACCAGTTTGTGATTTGGCATGTGCTACTGCAAACCCAATGATGAGAACCAAAAAAATACTGACTCCAACAGCCGGAAGCAGTGTTTTTATATCCGATTGATTGTTTTGTTCCATGTATAAAGTATAAAGAATGTGCGTACTAGAATCTACGATGTATTAGCGACTGAAACATAGCATATACATGTCTTATGCGAAAAAATTCTGATTGTCCGAATCGTCGGGGATAATGATGGACTGCAACTTCAGCAAATCTAGCACCCTTTGCATGGAGCTTGGAAATAAGCTCCAAACATATTGCACCAGAGTCGTTTTTAAGGGTAATTGTCGAAAGTACAGATCGTCGTATGAGGCGAAAATCACAGTCTATGTCGGAAATAGGAAGTCTATTTGCCACATGTGCATACCGATTATATATATATCCGATTAGACGACGGATCCAGTGGTCTGCACGATGTATTTTATATCCATTTACCACATCTACATTTGGAGAGGCTTGTGTTATCAGTTTTGCAAGTTCTCGAGGATCGTATTGGCCATCACCATCGGTATAAAAAATCCAATCAAATTTGGCGTGTTTAAATCCTGATTTTAGAGCTGCGCCATAGCCTTTGTTGGTTGGGTGGGTGATTATACGTAGATGAGGAAAACGTTTATGAAGTGATGATGTTATGTGTCGCGTGTTGTCTGTAGAGCCGTCGTCTATGATAAGAATTTCGTATCGAGTGGATAAATTACGCGCTGTTTTATCTGCTTGTTTTATCAGCGTTGGCAAAGAGCGAGCATCATTGAGACTTGGAAAAAATATAGAAAGGCTTGGAAGTTGCTTCATGGATACTGATGGTATCAGAATGACGTATAAAATTTAGAAATTGTATGTATAACGGTTAAAACATCCTTTTTGGTCATAGAAGCATGGAACGGCAGACTGATAATCTCTTTTGCCATCAATTCTGCATTTGGAAATGACCCACGTGTATAGCCGAGATGCGCAAAACTAGGCACAAGATGAACGGGAGTAGGGTAGTGTATATATGTTGGTATATGCCGTTTGGCAAGGAATTGTCTGAGTGCATCTCTACGTGATGCTCGTACCACAAAAAGATGAAGCGCTGGTGTGCTTGCTTCATCGGAGACGAGCGGTATCACACGAGGTGAAAGTCTTTGAATTGCTTCCATGTACCATGATGCAACCTGTTTCTTTGCTCGGAGTATTGTATCTGCGTTGCGGAGAGAAATAATTAGTCCCGCTGCCTGAAGTTCTGGAAGGTTGCTGTGACCCGCTATGAGCGTGCTATTGTATCTTGTCGTTTCGCCGTAGAGCGTTCGTTTTTGTATTTCTATGCACAGTGATTTGTTTTTTGTGCTTATGGCACCGCCATCACCAAAGCTCCCTAAGTTTTTTGTGGGATAAAATGAGAAACAACCGACTGTGCCAATGGTTCCTACATATTTATTTTTATACGTGGTACCAAACGCTTGTGCACAATCTTCTATAAGTATGATGCCTTTTTGTTTGCAGAGTAGATCAATAGCGTCTATGTCACCGGTTGCACCATAGAGATGGACCATGATAACTGCTTTTGTATGGCGATTTATGGCATTGGCAACTGTACTAGATGCGAGTTGTCCGTTTTTGTCTACATCTACTAGGGTGAGTTTAGCTCCACACAGCGCCGCAGCAAATGCGGTGGGATATGCGTTTGCTGGAATGATAACCTCGTCTGAAAGCTGAAGATGGAGCGATTGTAGAGTTAGTAACAATGCATCATGGCCAGACGCTACGCTGATTACAGGAGCGCCAATTTTTTTAGAAAGTAGTGCGGTGAGTTTTTTATTTTCGGGGCCTCGTAAATATATTCCACGTTTGAGCACGTTTAGAAAGGCGTTTAGGTATTTCTTTTGATGCTTTGCGTTGGTTACCGCGATTGTATAAAAGTCTAAACGGCGCATATATTCTATGAGGGCAGGGAGAATACGATTAATCGCGTTGGGGTTCCCAAAATTCTTTTCCATGAGAATCCCATGGGATTCTGCGTTCGTCAGGATTATTTAGGTTAAATTGTCCATTCATAAAATACATAATGGTAGCGATATTAGACGAAAAATTTGCCGCTCCGTGTGCAACTCCTCGAGGAATATATACCATCCGATGAGAGCTTCCCCCCATAGGTATACGCATAGTTGCGCCAAACGTGGGGGAATTTTTTCGGACATCCCAGAGCCCCGTCATGAGTCGTGATTCGTCGGCGACGTACCATAGTTCATCTTGTGCGAAATGTATATGCCATGCCTTGACTGACCCCGGTATCTGCGTGCTGCGGTTAATCTGTGCTACATGAAATCCTGGGAATTGCTCCGATTCGCCCTGAGGATTGATTCGTAATAATTCTGAAAAATCACTATCTTCACCAGACATATTTTTGAGAGTTACTATGGAGACTCCATCAATAGTGGGTTTGGATGTGTAGTCCTGCACGTAGATTTTTGAGCTCACTTTTTCGTCAATATCCGCTAATGTTAGTGCTGTAGCCATAGGCACATTATTGTGGAATATACTGGCGAAGTCAAGCGATGCTATACTCTTGAAAGACTATGAAAAACGGGATACTGACGTTTGTTATTATTGCTTTTGTTCTATTTTCGCTGGCTCCCTCTGCATATGAGTTGTCTCGTGCGCACACGCTTCAATCCAATCGACAATTTGAGCTCGTGCATAATTTTCCGACGGATTATAATTTTTATCTTTCACGAATTCGTATGGGGCTAGAGGGGAAGTGGACAGTACACGAAGTGTATACGACTGAGCAGCATAATGGATCGTTTATACATGAATTTTATTTACTATTGGGAAAAGTTGGCGCTTGGGTAAGGGTTCCGAGCTACAGACCCGCAGATGTCTATCATGTGGCTCGTATCGTGCTTGCGCTTGCCTTGCTGTTTGCGATTGCTGCATGGTGTAAACGAAGTTTTGAAAAGGTGGTACATGCTAGTACTTGGACAATGATCGGATTTTTACTCGTCGTTACTGCGTCTTCTTGGCCAAAGCTAGTGATGATGGAGGGCGTTCCTCGGTTTGGAGGATACATGGCATGGTGGTCTGTCATGGATAGTTTACAGCGGATTACGTTTATTCCTCATTTGCTAGCAGGTCAGGCGCTTATGTTGGTGATTGTGTTGGCTTTTGTTTCAAAAATGGGCATGAAACAGCATTCGGTAAATATATTTTTGGGGATTTTAGGATTTATATTGGGAATGATATTTCCTCCTGGACTTATTTTTGTATACACAACGCTTTTCGTGCTCGTACTATTGGATTGGGCATTTGAAAAAAAGACCATAAAACACGTTATAGGGGAATGGTTTGTGCCTATTTTTGGATTTATATGCGTGAGTGCACCTGCCTTGGTATATCTACTATTGATGACCTCGTTTTATCCGTGGAAACGATTGGCTGAGCTTGATATTCTCCATCCTTTACCGTTTGATTACCTAGAGTATATAAAAGCCATGGGTCCGATCCTTCCACTGGGACTTATTGGGGCAGGTATTGCAGTATGGAAGAGAGAGCGACATATGATCCCTGCGATTTCATGGGCGGTCGCATGGATAATACTTCTTGGGGTTTTTCGGTTTATTCCTTCACAGAGTCCATTGCGGTTTTCAGAAATGGTTCCACACGTGGCACTCGGGATACTTGGTGCATATGTGTTTTTTAGTATGTTCACGTTTTATGCCAAAACCCATGCATTGCGAGGGATCAGTCAGTTTGCTTCATTGTTTCTTTCTCTGGGTATGATTGTACTAGGACTATTTCACATGTTTTCTTCCTATTTGTGGCAAAAGGAGTTCGTGGATCATAAAATTCGCGCTGCGGTGCCATTGGTACCTACAGGAAGTTATGTGATGTATCCTCTGCGAGATTTTATCGGGGCAATTTCTTATATACAAAATAATGCAGATCGAGATCAGATAGTGCTTTCAGAAACGACTGCGGGCAATTATATTCCAGTCTATAGTGGAAATCGTGTCTATGTCGGGCATGATAATACGGTGAATGCTGAGCAGAAACGTGTAGAGACAACGCGATTTTTTTCCGGAGAAATGTCGCCAATCGTTGCGCGTGAATTTGTCCGTGCGACTGGTGCATCCTATGTATTTTTTGGTCCTCAAGAACGGGAAGATGGGGCAGTGGCAGATCTCGCTCGCATATATCCATTTTTACGTTCTGTGTATCAGAATGCCTATGTGACGGTGTACGGCATATTATAAGTCCAGCGTGCGTGATACCTATCTTTTTTACTATACAAACATTCTATGAGCAAAACATATAACGCAGAGCATTATTCGCATGTTCATCTTGTAGAGCGGAAACATTTTTGGTTTGTCGGACGAAGCGAGCTTATAACTTCGATGATTACTCGGTTTGTTCCCGTTCCCACAGGTCGTACTTTTTTGGATATAGGTTGTGGCACGGGAGTTATGTTGAGACTGCTTGCGCAACTTGGGTTTACTACCACGGGTATCGATGTAAATGCTCGTGCTCTGACGTATGCGAAACATCAAACAACGAGCGTTCTTGTGCGCTCATCTATATTTCAATTTAATTCAAAAAAACTGTTTGATGCAGTCGGAGCTTTTGATGTGATGGAGCATATACACGATGACACGGGGTTTATAAAAAAATGTCATGAGCTGTTGCGTGTTGGAGGATATGTATTTTTAACAGTGCCTGCGGGTATGCACCTTTGGTCAGCTGTGGATACCGCATCTGGGCACAAACGGAGGTATACGACTCAAAGCATGACGACACTTTTAAAGAATTCGGGGTTTCGTGTAGTCCATATGGGATATTGGAACTCATTGTTACTTCCTGTTTATTCGTTATGGAGAGTGTTGGTGGGGAGCAATGGTGAAGATGTGGTACAGAGGTATTTGGCTATGCCCTCAGCATGGATAAATCGTTTACTTCTTTTCATATTGAGGCTAGAGCGTCTTATCGGGTATAGGCTTCCATTTGGCGCCACACTGGTCGTTGTTGCACAAAAAATATGAAACAAAAGATTTTGCCGATATTGCTCTTTAGCGCTGTAGTGCTTGTGATATTTGGTGGGGCTTTATGGCCAAATAGTGGGATGCTTTTGTATGGCGATGATATTCATCGTGCGTACTACTTTTTTCGTGAATTTTTTAATCACTGGATCAGTCGAGGAGTCTTTCCATGGTGGAACCCAAGTATCTTTGGTGGTCAACCATATATCGCAGATCCTGTGGTAAATATTTGGTATCCACCGAATTGGTTATTTTTTATATTACCGTTAAACCTCGTATATAGTTGGCATATAGCATTGCATGTGCTTTGGGCCATGGTTGGGATGTACGTACTTGTGCGGGTCAAAAAGCAATTTGATATTGCCGCGTGGGTGAGTGGGGTAGTGTTTGGGTTATCTGGATTTTTTATGGCCCGTACATTTGCAGGGCACGTCGATGTGATTGCTGCGGCCAGCTGGATACCGTGGGTGGTGGGGGCTTTTTGGAAGCTAATGCGTTTTTCGTCGGAATTGCGACGTGGTATAGGCAAACCGCATTATTTTGCACTGGCAAGTATTTGTTTTGCGCTGCAATTATTTGCAGGGTATCAGACGATGGCTTTTTTTACCGTCATAGCTATTGGGCTACTCAGTGTGTTTTATTCTATAAGCGTCAAAAAGTTTACACCGATTATCAGTGTTGTACTGGCTGGGGTCGCAGGGTTACTGCTTGCTGCGATTCAAATTTTGCCCGAACAAGAGTTTTTTGGGAGGAGCATACGACTTTTTTCTTTTCCCTATGCATGGCATGCATATGGGTCATATGAGTGGCGAAGTTTATTGCAATTTCTCAATCCATTTCAGTTTGGTAATCAATATACCTATAGCGGGCCACCGCCAAATTTTGTAGAACATAGTGCATATATCGGCTTGTTCGGTTTAGTTTTGAGCCTTTGTGGCATAGGCGTGTTGCTTCGAAAAAAAGTAGATGTGTCTGTGTGTGTCGTAGGCCTGCTGTTTACGACGCTTGTGTTTTTTGGATTGTGGATTTCATTGGGCCCGAATGCTCCGATAGATTTACAGAAAATTCTATGGCAATTAGTACCCATGTATGCGCATTTGCGTATACCTCCTCGGCATCTGGTTCTTGTGGTATTTGGATTGTCAGGATTGGTTGGTATAGGCATGCGAATGATAAAAAATACGTATCTATCGTATATCGTGGGTGTGGCGATAGTTATCGAGTTGGTGTTGTTTGGACGCGGATTTATTTCTCTGAATACGACTCCAGAAGTTCGGCACGACGAGACGCTTGTCTCGTATTTAAAAAAGGATACGAATCCATATCGTATACTTCAAAATTTTGGAGTTTGGCTCCCACAACGAGATGTATTGGATTTTGATGGGGTCATGGCATATGACCTGCAGTCTGCAACGGGATATGACCCATCTATATTAAAGAGTTATTACGAATTTATAGAAGCGCTCAATAAAAGTACGAGATCAAGTTTGGTAGACCATGATGTACAGGTTCCTTATATGGATGTGACGTCGCCATATATATCATTTCTTAGCATAAAACACCTTATGCTTCCGAATGGTGCGTATGACCCAAATATAGGGCGGGGAAGTGGTATGTGGGAGCTTGCACGTACTGATAGTGTTGCTGGATACCAACTTTATACGAATACGAAAGTGATGGAGCGATTTTTCTTTGTTTCGAATGCTCAATTTTACAAAACACGAGAGCGAATTATCGAAAAATTACGAAAAGATGTAGATCTAACAACTATAGTACTGATCCAAGACCGAAATCGATCTGAGGAGCAAGTATCGTTACCGTGCAGTGAGGGCACCGGAAGTGTTGAAGTGGTGTCATATACACCCAATAAAGTGATACTTTCTGCTAGCACTTCATGTGACGCATACTTGTCGAGTTCTGAGATTTTTTATCCTGGTTGGCATGCTTATATCGACGATAAAGAGGTCGCTATATACGAATCAAATATAGCATTTCGAACACTTTTTGTTTCTGCGGGGAAACATACGATAACATATGAATATAAGCCCATGATATTTATCATAGGAGGTGCGATTACGTTCGTTACTGGAGTGTTTTTGATTTGGTTGCTTCGAAAGAGATATTAAGGTGTACTACTGGACCAGTATTTGATAATACATGGATCTTCTTCTTGCCACCATGGTGATTGTTTCTGGATTACATTGTCGGTACGGTTATCGAATATCCATGTAAGGGGAGTTCCTTGTGCTTCGATTGTGTGGACGGGCTTGTGTACCAATAGATATTCGTAGGAGTAGAAAAATCTATAGAAAAAAGACTGACGATTGAGAAATATAACGAAATCCGATTCATCATATCCAAATTTGTTGAGGTTTGGCAGTAAGTCAGGTCGTAAGTACGTGCCCGCTACATTTGCAGCCATGACAATATGCACTTTGGCATTTTTGGGAGCATGCTCGTTTACCCAAAGCACTGCCGCTTTTTGTGATGTACCCCAATAATCGAGATCGTATCGACCGTATGCTCCACGTACCCCACCGACAAGTTCGTTGAAATAGGTAATTTGGTATGGGTGATACGACACTATATTCCATACAAGCCAGCTGGCAATTCCAATAATAAGTGCGATACTCATGGATTTTTGTTTGTGAGCTAGGAAGCGGATGAGGTCAGAAAATGAGAGAGCTGCAAGTGCAGCGATGGGGATGAGCGCCTCTTCGAAGTGTCGAACACCATCGATAACGCCAACTTGTGGAAAGATGTAGCGAGCCAGTGGTACAAATAACCAGCAGACAAGAAGCAATTCTATAGGCTTAAGGGTTTTTTGTATCGCTGATTTTATAATGCGAACAATGCTTATGATACAGAAGACTAAAATAGGAAGTGGCGTTGTTATACCCAAATACCAAAAGGGGTAATACCACGGTACAGTGCTTCCAGAGCAATACCACGCTCCGTTTAGCAAGACTTCTATATTATTTGTTCCTATACCAAACGTTCTATATGCGTGCTCAAGCTGGAACAGTGGATTGGGCCAGAAAGCGCTCCAAAGGAAGAATGCAAAAATGGGCGCAATAAGCCAATAAAGGAGTATGAGCTTATCGCGAGAAAAAATCTTGGTTGGCTTATGAAACGGAATATGTGTGAGGATGTACCATACCGCAAACACCATAGGTATAAAAACGCTATTAATTTTGACACTGAAAGCTACAGCGAAGGCGCTGGTAGCTAAGAGCAGATCAATGAGTCGTTTTTTTGTAACAAGACGCCAGATAAGCCACATATTCAGTGCAAACACGACACTCGATGGAATATCTTTCATATTGTTATGCATATCTCCAAAATATCGAGGTGTGACAGCTAAAAATATAGCCCCAATGAGCGCTACTTGTTTATTTACCGCTTCCTTGAGGAAGAAGTAGAGGATGATAACACCAAGCGTTCCCCATAAAATTATTGGCAAATGGTATGCACTGTCAGCAGGAAGAATGCCGAGCCATTTATGCAGAGCCATAAATGATGCAACGGGCGGGACGGACATTATTGGGCCATACGGCAAGCTCCAAGCGCGCCTCGGATCTGGTTCAACATAAGGAAGCGCCCTAGACTCTAGCTCTTGCCAGTCAAAACCTAATAAATGACCACCTCCAAAAAAATGAAAGTGAAAATCCCAAGTAAAGCCGTATGAGGGCATGATGACAAGGTGTAGCAAAAGGAATCCGCCGATGAGTAATGCTCCGGCGTATTTTTTTATACCGTTCATGGTTTTTTCTGATAAATAATAAGTGATTTGTTTGTATACAGAACCGTCAAGAATGGATACGTATCTAACACCGTACGATGATTTGGGGTCGATATAATGTATCTAATTTCATGATTGTTCATAAATTCATTTGCCGTGCTCTCGCTCATAGTTCCAGAAAACAGCTCTTGGCGGAGCGCTTCTTTTGTATCGGGAAAGAGTGTGTGGATAGGGTGTCCAGTGAAGCTTTTTTTCCCTGTCATAATAGGAATAACAACATCATAGAACAGTGTAGGATCACAAACGACAACGCCATTATCTGGTGAGTTTTGAATCTGTACTAGACCGTCAACTATTTCGTAGGGAATGTGATTGAGTGCGATAAGCCTTGGGTCAGTGGAGAGAGGTACTGTCCGTGACGTTACCTGTGTAATTATTGAGGGAATAGTGAGTATGAGATAGGCTGTCATTGCAATAAATATCGTAGCTTGAGGGTTTTTTATTTTTTTGCCAAGCAACATAACACACCAAGCAAATCCGTTGCCGGCAAGAAGTGCTAGACCGAGGTAGGCTGCAGGCGATACCCATCGAACTGGAGAGGTTCCTAATAATGTAGGTAATGGGGTAAAAAAGAATAAGAGGCTTATAAGCGAATAGAGGACGAGTGTAAAAAAGAGACGTGTGTGTTTTTTTAGTGACGCATAGATTCCAAATGGTATAAAAAATCCAATAGGTCCCAGAGCCCACATAAATTGGGGTATCGATAAA
Organism: Candidatus Woesebacteria bacterium; assembly: GCA_018062625.1. Classification (GTDB taxonomy): domain Bacteria; phylum Patescibacteriota; class Microgenomatia; order UBA10105; family UBA927; genus UBA927. Next base: position 62,057 of record JAGORV010000004.1, on the reverse strand, counting down.
GAGAATCGTTGATTGTCTTCCCAAGCTTTTGCGGCAGTGAGGATGGGTTGATGGGAGAATTCAAAATTGGTAGCCAACGCAGCAAGTAATGCAGGTATGCACACAACACTTGCAGTGACTATATCAGATAGCTTGATGCTTTTTTTGTAGGTACGTATTGCAAGTATTGCCAAAAGTGTCAGGGTGACCAGAAGCATCTGTATGGGATTTGCGCTTGTCGCAAGGAGCGTGATAATAAAAAGTGCAATGTATGGCAATGGATTTTTTTTGGGAGATTCCGAAAGCCTAGTGAATAGCGTTATGACTGACAAACATAAAATAGTTTGAAGGATTTGATGTGGCACACCACCAAGGCGATTGAGTGCTGGGGTAGGTGAGAACCAGAAGTCTCCAAGAAGTCTAAGCGTACCGTTTTGTAAAAATGTAGTGAAATCAAAATAATTTGATGCCGAAATGGTAAAGATAAATGCTATATATCTTGTTGTAGAGTCGGTAATTGATCTTTTGATGATGTGCCAAAGAAGGATAAGAACCCCTACTACAAGGAGGATAAGCGCTATGTTGTACGTCAAAAATGGATTCAAGTGGACTTTACCAAGGAGTGCATTAAACCAGTAAATCCATGTCGGAATCAGTGGCTCATTGGTAAATAAGTTATCGACAAATAATGATTGGGAATTTTGTGCTTGGGCAATATGTGAAATGTAGAGGAAGTAATCAGCGAAGTAGTGAGTTATCGCGGTAAACAGATGATCTGGCTTGTTTTGTAGATAGCCATAGATAACTTGCCACGAGTTTGAAACGGTTATTAGAGCTATGATAATCGCTATAGTTACTGGCATAATAGATACAATAATGAACTCTGCATTCTATAAAACTACCGTTGGTATACTAAGTATTGTAACAGTAATTTTTCTCTTTCTGTTACTCTTTGCGAGATTGGATTTGGGGCTATTGCGGTATTTTGATGCTGATGAGCTGGCATATTTACATTGGGCGCACAATGTATTTACGGGTAGACTCCCGTATAGAGACTTTTTCTTCTATGTTCCACCGGGATTTTTGTGGTTTTTAGCACCGCTTTTTTTGTGGGTAAAAGGTTCAGCAATTTTATCCGTCAGTCGTGTGATTGCATTTGTGATTTTCGTGTTGTTGGGGGCAATAGTTGGTATGGTCTTGAGACAAATTCGTAAGCCTGTGTATGCATTTGAATCACTATGGGTACTCTTGCTTCCTGCCAGTGTGCTTGCGTTTTTACCACTTCCTGCAGATAAGATGCTTGAGATGCGCCCAGATACGATAGCGACGGTTGTAGCATTTGTTGGGTTATATCTACAGATATTGTGGTTTGAAAGGCAGGAAAAGAAGTTTGCATGGTGGTCAGGTGTAGCATATGGCGCATCATTGTTGTTATTGCCCAAGTCTTTGCCACAGGCTGTTGTTGCAACTGTTGTCGCATGCATTGTTGCACCACAAATTTCTAAGCGATTTTCTCAGCTATATATTTTTCTATTGGGTATAGGGATTCCTTTGTGTATATTCGGCGGATGGATACTTATGGTGAGTCGAAATGCAAGTGACGTGCAATTAATTCTCTATTCTCTGACAAAGTTACCTTTGGAGGTAAATAAAATAGGACAGTTGTTTCCGATGCAACCAGATTTATTTTTCTATCCAAACAATATTTATTATGGTGTCGGCGGTTGGAGCAGGGGACTTATTGCAAACCATGCAATTTGGATGATCGGGTTATTGTTTGGTATGGGGAGATTTATCACTCCATGGATAGCGGGAAAAAACAAGATTGGTGCATGGATAGAAATTCTTATAGGGGGCACATTTCTTGCGTATATTGTGACTTTTATCTACGGGTATCCATTACGTCATGCGCAGTATCTCATACCTATCGCAGTTTTTGTGTCAATGTATGTTGGGGATATGATTTGGTCGATTTGGCGCATGTTGGGTCGTCGAGGTTGGGCTTCAGGTATTTTTGTCATCGGTTATATGGTTTGTATCGTCGTGTTGTTGGGGGTTTCGGCAGAAGTAAATAGTCCCAAACGATTATGGACAAACACTGAGGATATTCATACGCTCGAATTTGCTCTTCGAACAATACCTAAGGATTCGTATGTATTAGACCTTGTTGGGGCAACCATATATTTCCAAGACCCAGCATATGGATGTTGTCTTCCGTTGGGGCAATATTCATCGTTTCTTTCGAGGCCTGTGAATCTGTTGAGTGATGGGATGCGACGTACAAAACCTGCATATATTTATCAAGGAAGGTTGTACCGTCTAAATGAAATAGCGCCGATTGATCGGCAATATGTGGAAACAATATACAAGCCGCTTACAGGAGATGGGACATGGCTTGTTCGCAAGTAACGAAGTACCAATTATAAAATTTTGATATTCAACTTGAGAAAGTGTACTATCGCCAGACATGCCAACCGTACGACGATTTGTTGCAGATCAGCTGGCAAATGATGCCTCTTTTTCAAGGTTAGCTGTCCGCTATTGGAAGGTGCTTTGTTTACAGGGGGAGGATATGGATCCCGAAGGCAGAGCAGGACAATTACTTCACCATATAGATAAACGATTGAAACAATTACCTATCGTGCAAGAATCTGGCGCAAGTACCATGGAATATTCTCGAGCACTGCAACGATTTAACCGTGAAGCGGGATGGAAAAAATAAGAATCATGAAGAAAAAGAATGACAAGCGTATAGTTATTGGCGTTATTTTAACTCATAATTGTGCTCAATTACTCACGGATGTTATAGCTCGAATTCCAAAAAATGCAGTAGACGCGCTCATCATAGTCGATGACGGATCAGCCGATAATGTAAAAGCAGTGGCGCAATCGTTGGGGTTACCGTTTTTTTCTCATGCACATTTGGGCTACGGAGGAAACATGACGTTTGGGTTGTCTAAAGCATATGACATGGGGGCATCATATGTCGTGGAAATTCATGGAGATGGACAATATGATCCAGCGATCATTCCCAAGGCTCGGAAAAAAAGTGTGCATCATGGTTATGATTTATTATTGGGAACACGGTTTGACACGTTTTATGAACCATTGAGTCTGGGGATGCCACGAATACGTTTCGTGGCAAATATAGTATTGAGCTTTATTGCGCGTATGGTACTGCGTGTACCCATCTCTGAGTTTCACTCTGGGTTTCGTATATACAGTCGAAAATTTATAGAAGTAATTAATCTCACTACAGCATCAAAAAATCATCTATTTAGTTTTGAGAGTATTGCACAAGCAAAATATTTTAATTTGCGTATAGGTCAAATCCCCGTACAGTGCGATTACAAAAAAGAACACACATCTATAAGTCTGCGAGATTCTGCAGTGTTTGCGCTGGAAACATTTGTGGTTTTGTATGAATATCTCCTGAGTCGTTGGGGAATTGGAGCGTTTGCGCGTTTCACGCCGTCTCGGAGGGCTGTTTGATAAGCGCGGGTGTGGGGACCGGAACTATATAGATGCCACCGCTCTGGGTATACCATTGTTCTTTTTTCATGATCGTATTTTTATGATCCCACGCAAGGAGCAGAATGTAGTCTGGTTTGTGGATTTTTAACTCTTTTGGGTCAACAATTGGGATGTGAGTGGCGGGAGTATAAGTGCCTATTTTTGATGAGGCATTATCGACGATGTATGCAATGGTGTCTGTGTACAGCTCACAATATTGAAGCATTGTTGTTCCTTTTGCAGATGCTCCGTATCCTGCAATACGGTTTCCTTTTTTAACCAGAGCACGCAGGAGTGTTTGTAGTTTCTTTTTTATGCGAGGAGGGTTTTGTGCAAACGATCTATAGGTGGAAAATCGTAGGTATCCTTTATTTTTTTCCTGTGTGAGCATTTCTTGGACTGAGGGCTGTACCGTCACATGCGCGCGTTTATGCGACGCATACACACGCAGTGAACCGCCATGAATTTGCATGTGTTGTACATCGATAATTTTCAGCTCGTGTTTGTCTAGTAATACATAGAGTGGGTGGAGTAGATAGGAGAAAACATGTTCATGATAAATGATATCAAACTCATTATGCTCAAGAATATCACCCATATATTTCACTTCAAATACAAAAACACCGTCCGATTGTAGGAGTGTACGAATGCCACGAATAAAATCATGAATGAACGGTGTGTGAGCAATGACGTTATTTGCCGTAATTATGGATGCGTTTCCATACTTTTTTTGTATTTGTTTGGCGAGCGCTGGAGTGAAATATTTTTGTATGGTGGGTATGCCAGATTGTACTGCGACATTGCTACATTCTCGTGCTGGATCTACTCCCAATATATGAGCTCCTATCTTTTGTAGGGGTTTGAGAAGCACTCCGTCGTTACTGCCAATATCAACAACTAATTGCTTCATAAGTTTTGGGAATTTTCGCTTAAGCGTATGGGCATAGTCGATGAAATGTGAAACCAAAAGTGGTGAGGTAGATGAATAGTACGCATAGTGCGCAAATAGCGTCGCTGGTGCAATCGTGTGGGTGAGCTGTGAAGAGTGGCATTTGTGACAATACAATAAGCCAAGGGGATATTTTTTTTCAGGTTTGGAAATATCTTTGAAACTCACAAAGCTATTTGCTGGAGCCATTTTTCCTAACGACAGATAGGGAGTTATATGTGCGCTTCCACAGAGGATGCATCGTAGATGTTTTGTGAGATGATTTTGCATTGATGTAATGTATATATCAGAAATCACAATTGTGAAAAATAGGCAAACATCGTACTATACTCCAAATGAAGAATCGTCGTGATGTTTCTCTTGTACTCGCGTGTTTCAATGAAGTTGATGTGTTTGTATCTAGCGTGGAAAGAATTGTAGAAACGCTTAGTCACAGCAATCTCAAGTATGAGATTATTTTTGTAGATGATAAGAGCATTGATGATACCCGTCATTTGATTGCAAGAGCATGTAAAAAGTATCCTCATACTTCGGCATTGTTTCATCGAGTAAATTGTGGGAGAGGGAAGACTGTGACGGATGGGTTTATGAAAGCCAGAGGAACCGTGGTAGGGTTTATCGATATAGATTGCGAAGTTGGGCCTGAATATATTCCGCAGTTGGTTTCAACTATTCTCGAGCGTAAGGCTGATGTGGCAATAGGGAAGCGCATATATCGATCAAGTCCTGGGTCTTTGATACGAGAGATATTGAGTCGTGGATATCAATGGTTATCAGATGCTCTTATCGGTACTGGGGGCCTTGATACCGAGACAGGGTATAAGTTTTTTAGACGAAGCAAAGTACTGCCGTTGCTTGCACGGACTTTGCACACAGGATGGTTTTGGGACACAGAGATTATGGTACGTGCCAAACGCGCGGGACTGTCGATTTGCGAAGTACCTGTGTTATTTTTGCGTCGTTTTGACAAACAATCATCGGTACACATAATTCGTGATACTGCGGATTATCTGGTAAACTTATGGAGCTTTCGGAAGCAATTATCTCGTGAGTGAATATTATGAAGATTATTGAAACTATTGGTGTAGGTCGCGCACTTCGATTTCTTTGGTACTGGTGGTTTACGTGGTTTCTGCATATCTGTCTTCCACCAGTGAGAGTGCTTCTATTACGATTTGCTGGTGCAAAAATCGGATCAGACACGATTATTCTTGATGTTGTATTTGTCAATGTATATCACTATGGTTTTAGTAAAATTCGCATAGGAAAGCGGTGTTATGTGGGCGATGGTGTCATGATCGATGTTCGAGGAGGAGTAGCTTTAGAAGACGACGTTACTCTTTCTAATCGAGTTTGTGTAGTTTCTCATATAAACGTCGGGTATCCTGAGCATCCGTTGCAACGATATTTTCCTACAAAAGAGTCTAAAGTAACCATTCAAAAAGGGGTGTATGTTGGAACCGCTGCTATTATTTTGTCAGGAGTATCTATAGGTCGAGAAAGTGTTATCGGGGCAGGGGCAGTGGTTACAAAGAATATTCCATCAAGAGTAGTTGCGCATGGTGTGCCTGCAAAAGTAGTCCGGTCTATTTGATACCAAAACAATTACTTCTAAATTTCTATATACGTGCAGAATGTGCATGCGCTGTATAACGATAATCTTGTAAATGCTTTTACGCTTCGAGTATGATAGCTCAAATGAAAATTCCATTACATAAACCACTGTGGGGAAAAAAAGCAGAACGCGCCGTCATTGAGGCGATGCGGCATGGGAGTGGGACTGCAGATGGACCACACAGCGCACACATGAGAAATATGGTACAGACAATTACTGGAGCGCGGTTTGCGTTACCTGTGACAAATTGTACGCATGCCATGGAAATTGCTGTGGCGTGCCTTGGAGTAGGCGCGGGGGATGAAGTTATTGTCCCAAGTTTTACCCTTGCCTCAACGGCAACCGCCGTCATGCGAAATGGGGGTATACCAGTATTTGCTGACATAGATCGTGCCACATATTGTTTAGACCCAAAAGACGTAGAGCGGATGATTACAAAGAAAACAGTAGGGATTATGACGGTGCATTTTGCGGGGATGGCAGGAGGGAACTTTGATACACTTTTGCGCTTGGCAAAGAAACATAACCTCTGGCTCGTTGAAGACGCAGCTCACTGTATAGGAAGTGAATACAAAGGAAGAAGTCTCGGTACATATGGGTCCGCCGGAGCATTTTCGTTTCATGGCACAAAGAATGTGGCATGTGGTGAAGGGGGAGCGGTGGTGACTAACAGCGTATCACTTTCAGAAAAGATGGAAGTATTCCGCGCCATCGGTACGGATCGGGCTGCGTATTTAGCAGGAAAAGTTTCTATTTATCAATGGATAGGTGAGGGAAGCAGTTATTTTTTATCTGACATTCTAGCAGCGCTTACGAATGTTCAATTGGATAATCTTTCGAAAATAACCAAAGATCGACAATTCATTGCAACACAATATACCAAAGCATTTCAAAAATTTTCCGATATGGTGCAATTGCCCATAGTTCCCGAAGGTATGACGAAGCCTAATTGGCATATCTATGCATTGAAATTTCATACAGTAGATCAACGGAAAATTTTTGTACAAGAGATGCGAAAAAAAGGTATAGAGGTATCTACACATTATGTACCGCTTCACACTGCTCCTATGGGGGTGAAGCTATCAAAAAAAGTTAGACAATTACCAGTGACCGACGATGTTGCAAATACTCTCGTTCGCATGCCTATATTTGCTGGGATGACCCGTAAAGAACTTTCCTACGTGATTGCTACAACGCAACGAGTGTTACAGTCCCTTTTTCATACATGAAACCATATCTATCTATAATTATTCCGTACCACAACAGCCCTAGTCATTTGGTGAGATTATTGGATTCCATAAAAAAAAGTGTCAAAGCACCCCCCTATGAAGTAGTGATTGTGGATGATGGCTCAACGCCAAGTTTGAAGTCATTTATCAACACGCTGAAATGGGAAAAGTCAGAAGCGCTTCATATTGTGTCGTTAAGCCACAATCACGGACCTGCTATAGCAAGAAATCGAGGGGTAGCAAGAGCAAAAGGAACATTTGTGGTGTTTTTGGATGGTGATGTAGAGTTGTTTCGCGATACTCTGGCAGAGATAGCGAACGTGTTTACCACTGACCCAGATGTCGTGGCGCTGACGGGCGTATGGGTGAAGGAGCAAAAGAGTTTGGATTTTTTTCCAAATTACAAAGCGTTACGCGATTGGAGTTATTGGATAAATGAACGAGATAAAAGTGGGTATTATTTTCTATTTTCCACGCGTATCGCCTCTATAAAGCGTAGTGTCTTTTTACGACTTGGTGGGTTTAATGAAGCGTATCCAGCACCCCTCGTGGAGGATATAGAACTTACCTATAGAATCGCACGTCGTTACGCGATTATATTCGCTCCTCAGGTACGAGTCCGACATGAATTCGAGCAATTTTGGCCAATCGCAAAGAAATATTTCTTACGAGCATATTATTGGACGAAATTGTATACCAAACGAAAAAAATTTGATCCTGTAGCGACTACATTGCAGGAGGCGATTGTTACGTTTTCTGGGGTTGGGGTGATTGCACTTTTTGTAATGACGATTATCGCACTTATTGCAACCATGGGGAGTGTTACAGTTCCTATTGTCGGGTTGATGTATTTATTGGGATTTACTTTTGCTGTTCATGTATGGCTTATGCGTAAATTTCTTTTATTTGTATTTCAGGAAAAGGGATTTGTGTTCATGATGAAAAGTTTTGGAACAGGACTTGTGCTTAACTGTTTTATTTTTTCTGGGGCAGTAATCGGTAGGTTTACGCACTAACATTAGCGGTATGTATAAGAAAACGCTGGCGCTATCGGCGCTTGTGGGATTTATCATTGGGATATTTTGGAAATCTGATTGGCAATGGTCGCTGGAAGCCGCACAAGTAGTGGCGGGAATAATTTCACTTCCAGCACATAATCCCATGGCTATATTTGCTACGCATTTATATGCTCCATTTTTGATTTGGCCACAGGTCGGCTTGCTGAGATTGGGTTTCTCTAGCGAATATATTTCTGTTTTATTTTCTGGCCTTCAATCTGGGTTTAGCTTCATGAGCGTTACAGCGCTTTTACTCGTACTCTCAAAAGATCGAGTCATTTCGATTGTTATTCCGATTATTTTTGCATATTTTTCGAATTCATTATTTGCTGGGCATAGCTACGATATATTTTTTCCGACAAATTTAAACAATGGGGGAGTATTCGCGTTTTACACCGTGATTTTAGCGATAGCGTCGCTTAGTGCAGGGAATGTGATGATGTTTATGCTATTGCTTGGAATATTGCCGATATTGCATCCGGGTATGGCTATGGGCGTTTGGTTAGGTGCGATAGGGTACTACATAATCGCAGACCAAGAGCACAGGAAACATTTTCAAAAAAATATTCGTTGGATGCTGTACGGTTTCGGTTTTTTTGTGGCCACTGTAATTATTCATCGGTTGTTGTCGGGAAGTTTTTTTGAGCATGCGACAGCGACAGAAAAGCAGATTGTAGATTATTTTGTAACGTTTGTTGACGGTCATCGAAGACCAAAGTTGCTTCCTCTGTCATGGGGAGAGAGGTTGGGATATTTTGAGCCCGAACTTATGTTACTCTTCGCGACATGGTTATTTTCCAGTAGATATAAACGATTTATTTTAGATGGCGCACAGATAGTGTTGAAATTTCTTGGAGCGATGTGTGTCATAGGTATGGTTATGACGATTCTATGGGAGATGTATTCTCTATCGTTCCCAAATATATTAAAAACGGTGATGTACGCCCGATGGTTAAATTTTGATTCTATTATGCTCCCGTTATTTTTGGTTGGTGCGATGAGTTATCAGTACGCATGGAGGAGAATTATAACGTTGTGCATGATATTTATTTTGGGAGGGATGGGTCCGAACGTATGGCGATGGATATTTATTGCGTTGATTTGTTGCCTCGAGGCAGAAATAAACGTACCGAATTGGGTAAAGTTTGTTAATCGTCGTATACCTAACTGGCTTACTGGGGTTGTCGCGCTTATTGTAAGCATAATAGTCTTTGGAGCATTTATACAAAAAGGTGTGCGACCGGCAATGGTGCATTCTCCATCTCAGTCGGCGCTTATATCAAAAATATCGCAAGGTGAAGGGTTGTATATTTCCTCATATCAAGCCTTACCTCTACCACAGGCTATGACGAATCGTGGACTTGTGTTTAATTTGTATTGGATAGATACGATGACCTATGTACCCACTATGGCAGATGAAATGGAGACGATCCTTCGAGACGTATATGGCATATCTATCTTTGACAGAGGGATATGGCCATCGTTAGATATAATGCGCACACATTGGGAAAATCGCACGCTTATGCAATGGCAAGCTATAAAAGCAAAGTACAATGCAACTGATGTGTTGGTTCCAAAATCGTGGATTTTGACATTACCAGTCGTTATTCAGTCTGAAACATTGAATGTATATCATATTCCATGAAACACCCAATCGAGTTAGAGATTATTATGCCGGTCTATAATGAAGAAGATGGGATCGCTTCAGTTATCCTTTCGATATCTCAAGAAATTGGCAATCGTATTCGTTTCCGTTTCGTCATAAGTGAGGATGGTAGTACAGATAAAACTCGTGCAATTCTTCAAAAATTATCTCGTAAAGTACCCATGATTTTGCTTACGGAAAGTGAGCGAGCAGGGTACTCACAAGGAGTTCTTCGTGCACTACGCGTGTCGAGGGCGCCATTTGTATGTTGTGTGGATTCAGATGGTCAATACGATCCAAAGGATATTTGGAAATTATGGAATGCAAGAAATAAAAGTGATGTGGTTATTGGAAATCGAATCATGCGTCGAGATAGTGTTTTTCGAGTGGTTATGTCGCGATTATTTTATTATAGTTTTTATTTTTTATTTCCTAAAAACATTCATGATCCTAGTTGTTCATATATTTTATTTCGACAAGAAGTGGCTCGTACATTAGTCAATGTTCTCGGCCTGACAAATGAAGGATTTTGGTGGGAATTTATGGCAAGGGTTAAACAATACGGATACTCTGTGCGCGAGCAACGTGTTTCGCATTTCGCGCGACAAGAAGGATATACCAAGATATATTCGCTCGTACATCTTCCTAAGATTGTAATTCAACACGTTATCGCTATGGTGCGTGTTGCGAAGTCGAGACCCGCCTAATTGTGGTATTGCAATGGTAAAACTATAATCACTTACATTATGGAATTGTCAGAATATTCGCAGATGTATACGGTAGAGCAACATCACTGGTGGTTTTCCGCTCGTCGAATGTTTTTTGCAAGAATATTTAGACGCGTAGCAATTGATATTGGCACGAAGCGAACGATAGTAGATATTGGAGCTGGTACTGGTGGAATGGTTCCCTTTTTGTCTCAGTATGGAAACGTTACCGGTATAGAACCAAATTCCTTAGGTCGCATGTTGGCCAAAAAGCGTGGCATCGTTTTGCAAAAGGGGAGTGCCTCAGATACAGGTATAAAACCTAATTCCTGCGATATCGTTTCTTTTTTTGATGTTTTGTATCATCAAAATATTAACGAGGTCAAATCGCTTGCAGAGGCATTCCGATTGTTAAAACCAAACGGATACTTAGTAGTAAATGATTGTGCATTTGCATTTCTAAATTCTCCGCATGATCGTATGGTGCAAGGTGCCAGAAGGTACACGCGAAGTCAATTATGTACGCTGATAGAGCGAGCAGGATTTCGTGTGCAGTATAGTACATATTCCTTCTTTTTATTGTTTCCACTATTTGTAGCATGGCGATTGTTTTGTGCGATCCTTTCACGACTTCATGTGCTTACCACTGATGCCTCGGATGTGGGTGAAGTGCACCCGTTGTTTAACCGTATACTGATAAAGTTGTGTTGGTTGGAGTCGTTTGGTTACCAATATGGATCATATCCGTGGGGTTCATCGGTAATGGTAATAGCTCAAAAAAAAAGCTCAATGAATATGTCGACGATTTCAATAGTAATTCCAACATTTAATGAAAAAGGAAATATAGAGCCACTGGTTACCGCTATAGATCATGTTTTTCAACAACTGCCCAAATACACGTATGAAATAATCATTGTGGATGACAATAGTCCTGATGGCACGGCAATGTTTGCGAAACAAATAGCCTTGAGAAATACGCACGTGCGAGTAAAAGTTCGTTATACCCAGCCTGGATTAGGCGTATCCATCGCCGAAGGGTTAGCAATGGCTCGTGGAGATACTATTGTGGGTATGGATGCTGATATGAATCATGATCCAGCAGTCATTCCTCAGATGATTCGTTCTTTATCTGATGCTGATTTGGTTGTCGCGTCGCGATTTGTAAAGGGTGGTGGCATGGCTGATCCGATACGATTGCTGATGAGTGGTATATTTAACTGTGTTCTTCGAGGTGTGTTTGGATTTCCTATTTGGGATAATACGAGTGGGTATTATGCACTAAAAAGAAAAACGCTCCGCAAGCTAGATATGCGAGTTATATACTTTGGTTACGGAGAGTATCATCTCCGTCTTGTGTATGAAATTATGCGCAAAGGCATGCGTATAGTAGAGGTGCCAGTGTTTTATAAACAAAGATTGTTCGGAGAGAGTAAATCTCGATTATTTACTATGATGCAAGAATATATGAGCGTTGCGATACGCTTGCGGATGGGTAGAGAAGGCTAATCATGTCAACTAGTTATGAAAAGAATAACCAATATACCCATGATAGAGCCAACCGTTCACAAACAGCGCCTTATTCCTGTCGCTGCACCTGACTTGTCTCATATAGAACAGAAATACCTTCTGGATGCTTTTAAGTCTTCTTGGATTTCTTCTGCGGGGTCGTATGTTGGGCGGTTTGAGCGTGCATTCGGAGTCAATGTATCTCAAACATCTTATGCAGTGTCGGTAAATAGTGGTACTTCTGCACTTCATTTGGCTTTGCTTGCTCTTGGTGTTTCAGAAGGAGACGAGGTTATTTTGCCAACATTTACGATGATTGCCTCTGCAAACGCTATACGATATTGCGGAGCAACTCCAGTATTTGTCGATGCCCAAATCGGAACTTGGAATATGGATGTTGCACAAATTGAGGAACGAATCACCAAAAACACAAAAGCTATCATGGTGGTGCATGTTTATGGTTTACCGGTGGACATGGATCCCGTGCTTGAATTGGCAAAAAAATACAAGCTACGGGTTATTGAGGATGCTGCAGAAGCGCATGGAGCTAAATACAAAGGAAGATCAGTTGGATCAATGGGTGACATCGCTGCATTTTCGCTGTTTGCGAACAAGATTATTACCACAGGTGAGGGTGGCATGATAACTACAAACAATAAACAATTGGCAGAGGCCGTGTCGTTGCTTCGTAATCATGCATTTGGTAAACATAGGCATTATTGGCATGAAAGAGTGGGGTATAGCTACAATATGACCAATTTGAGTGCTGCAATAGGACTTGGACAGGTTGAACGGTTTGCATACTTGTTGCAGAAACACACAGAACACGCATATCGCTATGAGCGATTACTCACGCGCGTGAGCGGGTTGACCACACAAACAGTTCCAGCGTATGCAACCCCCGCGTACTGGATGTTTGGACTTCGTGTGAACGCAAAGATTTTTGGTATAACGCGGGATACGCTGAGAAAATATTTGGCAGATCACGGTGTGGAAACGAGGTCGTTTTTTGTACCAGTACATCAACAACCGGCATATAGTGACATGCAAAAGTCTAGATCGTTTCCTGTTTCTGAGGTGTTATCTCAGGAAGGGTTGTATTTACCTTCGTCTAGTTTGTTGACTGTACAAAATATACGTTATATAGCTTCATTAATAACAAAAAAGACAGCAAACATATGAAAAAATTTGTGCAGTATCAACAAAATAATACGTATTTGGTTCTTTTATATGTATGGATTGTGAGTATATCGACGGCATATTCGTTCATTGCTGTACAAATATACAATAAGCTTGAATCTGCGACGTATGATTTAGGATTTTTTGATCAAATATTTTGGCAGCTATCTCATTTTCAGTGGCCATACGTGAGTCTGTATAATCGTTTTTTTCTCGGCGATCATTTAACGCTGACATTGCCGTTATTGGCTACGCTCTATTGGGTATGGAATGATGTACGAGTAATACTGATATTTCAAGCTGTTTGGTTAGGTTTATCTAGTCTTGCGATTTACAAGCTATCTGTACATCGGAAGTTTTCCTCGCTGTTTAGTTTTGCTTTAGCCTTCAGTTATAGTCTTTTCTTTGGTATTCAATCGGCAATTTTTGATGCGTTTCATCCAGTTAGTTTTGCTGTTGGTTTACTAGCATGGCTTTTGTATTGTTTAGAGTCAGAAAAAAAGCGATGGTTTTGGATATGTTTAGTTCTATTTCTTTTTACACAAGAAAATATGGGGCTGGCACTTGCGTGTGTTGGGGTTATTTACTTTTTTTATAATAAGTATCGAAAAGTAGCAGTGTGGTTTATCCTTGGGGGTCTTGCATACACTGGTCTCGCTACATGGATTGTGAGTATATTTTCGCCAATTGGTTATGAGTATATACCAGCACTATCGTCAGATTTCGCCACGAATATATTGGGTTTATTTGATCATGCGGACAAGAGGCTTGTGTGGACGTATTCATTGACTGCATTTTTGTTGTTACCAATATTTTCTCCTGGAGCAATGATTGCAATGTCCCTTGATCTTTGGCAATTTTTTGTGGCAGGAAACATGTATGACTGGATGCGTCCACCGAGTGCATATCATCGAGCAATGCTCGCAATATTTTTGGCTCTAGGAACATTGGAGGTTATGGGGAAAGTAGTCCATAGGCGATATTTCCAGCAGTTTGTTTCATATGTACTTATTGTGGTAACGATTGGATCTGTTTTTGTATTTCGTCAACCGGTGTTAAATATTTTTTCTTCTGAATTTTATGTGACTGTGCCATGGATAGAAGATGCTCGAAAGCTTTTTGCGCGAGTACCTACGGAATATGCGGTGGCAACATATCAAAATTTTGGACCGTATTTATCACATCGAAATGTCCTGTATATAGTAGAGCCAAAGATATATGGACCGCATGATAACCCATGCGAATTGCAATCTGATTGTTGGTGGTTGGATATCCCGTTAGATGCGCATTATCTTGTGGTGACTAGCGATACAGCAAAAGAACGATCTATGATGAGAAATTTTGACACGTTTCAAACGGCGGTTATGAACATGGAGCGTGTCGGGCGTTTGCGCGAGATTGATCGAGAGGGAAGAGTAGTAATATATAAAATATATCGGTAACACACATGTTTAGTCTAGTGAACCTAAAATTATCTGACACGCAAAAATCTGCAATGGGTTTACTTGTGCTTGTAATGTCCGTTGCTTCGAGTATATTGCTATTTGGCTCAAAAGGGACAGTAGATGCGCGAAATTGGGAAGTCATCTTTCAAGATATTTTAGTTCGTGGGCCGGCATTTATTCCTGATTGTCTAAATTATCTTTGCCCAAGTAATATGATCCTCACCAAGTTCCCCCTTGGGCACGCGCTTATTTTTTATATTTTTTCTTTGGTATTCCCCGTAAAAGTGTTTGGTACATTGATTTCCATGAAAATGCTTATCATGTTGTTTTATATAGCTACGTTAGGTACGGTTTTGTGGTTTAGTCGATCAGTAGGATCTGAAAAAAGATCTGTGTTTTATCGCATCGTTTTGTATTTGAGTATGTTTTCTTTGATTTTGAATACACAAGGACTAGCATATACCGATGTTTTAGCATTTCCTTTTTTGGTTATAAGCATCATGTTGATTTTGCAGAAGAGATTTTTTTGGGGTGGATGTCTGTTTGGAATCAGTTGTTTGGTAAAGTGGCAACCCGTTATATTGCTTCCGATTATTCTCACCTATGGTGTTGCGACTCCAAAGGGAAAAGAACGCACGCGTATGCTTATGCAATTTGTGGGTGGATTATTTGGTTCGGTGTTGGTTTTTCTTCCTTTTACTTCCGATGTCGTGGCGGGAATACTTTTATCATTGCGTAATGTTCTGCTGCACACTACCACCTACGCATTAAATTTGCAGTGGGTACTACAAAATTTGCCCATCGCATCTATAGCCGTACCTCTCTATGAGTCACCCTCACCTGCGTGGGCATGGGTGCAGTTGGGTGTATTTGCTGTTGGTTACGCGCTGGTGTGTTGGAACGTGTATGAGCACAGACACAGCAAAGGGAGAGAGGAAAATTTGTTACATAGTTTTTTGCTTGCTGCACTTGTATATTACTTGTTTAGTTTTGGGGTTCATGAAAATCATTTCATTTTAGGTAGTATTGTGGCGTTGCTTTTATACATGTATCACCCGACACTGCGAAACTACATTATATTTCGTGTTGTAGATATCATAAATATTTTGAATTTATTTGTATTTTATGGATTCACAGGTGTTTCGATGTTAGGCCAACATCAGTCGGGGATAGACGGGAGCGTGTTGTTAGCTTTTGCAATTACCGTGGTAAGTGTAGCGTATCTTTGGAGCGTGCTTCTTCCAAAACGGGTCGCCGTTTAGTTTGTGGTCTCCGCGGAAAAGATGATATAGCCATCTGGACTCTCATCAGAGATAACGTGAGTACTGTACACAGTTTCATTTCTACCTTCCATAAATGATCCGATACAGCGACTTGTTGCGTCATCGAGTGAATCGTATTCCTCGCAGATAACGATATAGGTATTTTCTTGGGTTGTGAGGGGGGCGTAGTTATATCCATAGTTGACTGCTTTTACCAAGGGCTTGTTGTATCGAAGCTCCAGCGCATTCCAGATCACTGATTCTTTCCAATGGTACATATTTGCGCGACCGTTATACATGGCGATTTGAAATTGTTTAAACCAGTCCGTTGGGTGCATGGATTTTTGTATGTCTATATAGCGAAATAACGGATTGAGCTTTGATTCCAATTTTTGTGGCTGAGACATTTGTGATTGTTGCCATTGCACATATCCTTGTGTAGGTATGACCAAAAATATAAGACAAATGATTGATAGTGTGCACGCTAAACGACCAAAAAGATTTTTTGGCCATGTAGCGCTTGTGGCAAACGCGACTAATATCAGTATGAGCCCTGTAATTGTGTCGTATTGATAGGAGTTTGTTTCTATACGAAGAAGAGCGGCTAGAAATCCAACTTGGATAAGGTATACCAATATAACAACGATGATCACCCGTGTTATTTTTGCTTTTTCCCAGATTATAAAACGCATAAGACTCGCACAGAGTACCCCAAGAAATATATTTTTTATTTGTGGAGTAAGCCAGAGTGCTGTTACCCAGTCATTTAAGGCAAGAAGAAGATTATCGACTATGCGTATAGGGAAGTGGGTGAACGATTGAACATAAACTGGTTCATCAATCAGAAACGTTGTGTTGCTCAAGTTAATGATGTTTATGAGGGTAGGTGCATACGCGATTAATCCAATCAGTGCCATACTGCCATAGATAGAAAGTATAAATGGAGTGGTAGCTTTTTGTGATCGTAAAACTAGATACACAATAATGAGGTATCCCAAAAGTGCTGGGAAACCATGAAACGAAACAATGCAACCCAGAGAGAAAAGGATGATAGATGCGTAGAGTGATACGAGTGATTTACGCAGATAACCATATGCTAACAATGTATAACTTCCATTAAAAAATACGTGCCCAAAGTGGGCTTGTATCATGTAGAAAGATTGAGAAAAAAGTTCTTGATTAAATAAAAGCAGTATGGCGGTAAGAGTAGCCGTGGTCTGTCCAAATACTATGTAGGCGAGGGTATAGAGAAATAGCATGCTCAGTGCTTGTAATAAAATATTCAGTACGCCTATGCTGTAAACGCTGTCATGTATAAAAATTGGGATGGATAGCAGATAGTAATAAAATGGGCTTGCCCGCACGGAATCATATATGGCATTGTTGGGGCCGATTGTGGGGTATTCGTGATACACGGCGATATGTCTGGCAATCATATAGTCTCGCGCGGTGTCTCCGTCGTCTAGTCGATAGAGCGTAGGGAGAAGCGAAAGTCGAAAGCCAATAGAAAAAATAAGCAATATAAAAAATAACCAATGAAACAGAGGAATATTATTTTGTTTTTTCATAGCGGTATTGTAGATGATGAAATTGCTTAGATAGTTCGAGTGTAAATCGTGTATAGATAAATTGACAATACGACGATTTCCAAGGTACGATTGAATTCATTATGGATGTGCCTACAACTCCTGTATCTTCTGTTGTTCCTCCAGTTTTGACACGTGGTACACCGATTGCCGGAGGTCCTTTGAGTGATGTGCCAAATGCCTCTTGGAGAATATTTACACCTTGGATCGTTTCTGGGTTGGTGTATTTGATTATATTTTTGTTTATTTTAGTAGTATTACCGATGGGTCCATGGTATTCATGGAAGCGAGTTGTTGCGCAATATATTACAGGAACAGAATATGTCATAGCAGGTAGTAGTGTGATGGGTGAGGGGTATTTTGATGTAAACGTCCGTAAAGCAAATTTAAAAAAACCCGGATGGATTGTCGTTTCTGCAGTTTCAAATGAACATGATATGCGTTGCTCGCAAGTGTACGGGAAGTCTGACTTATTACCAGCTGGAAAAATAACCAATGCAACGATTCGTTTACCAAATATTTCTCCCGAGACTCTTGACGATACAACAAATCAGCCATCATTGACATTGGGTACCATACTAAGCGTTGGCATAGCATATGATGATGGTACAGGTTCGTTTGAGAATCATATTCTTTTGCGTGATTCGACAGGAGCCCTGATTTTTTCTAACACAACATTAGGTGTGGCAAAATAACGAAATACTATGGTAGACGAAATGATAATCGGTGCACAAAGTGGGCAAGCTTCATCTCAGAAAGGGACTAGTCCATCGGCACAGCCTCCTCATGCGGTATCGCCTTGGTATGCATCGTGGGTAGTTTCGTTTGCTTTTTGGGGCGTGATGACATGTATTGTATTTATTCTTGTGTCAAATGATACTTGGTTTGCTTGGAGACAAGTGGTAGCGCGATATTTGTTGCGGTCTGATTACGTTACATTAAATAATAATATTTTTGATCGTAATCAGTATGTGGTAGGCAAAGTAAAGCTTCGTAAACCGGGGTTTGCAGTGCTTTATTTTGGAAGCCAATATGATTTGGGGATTAGAAATCCGATCGCATTTACGAAACTTCTACTACCAGGGGAATATACAAACGTGCAAATTAAAGCAGATGACGCGCGATTACAAGCAGAAGATCCAGCATTGTTTCGGTCGGGAGCAACGCTTTATGTTGTGCTATTTTATGATGATGGGAATGGGATTTTCAATTCTATGAATCCAGATGAGCCGAGAGACACCATGGTTGTTGATCCATTGGGACAGCCGGTATTTGCAAAATTGACTATCCAATAATACTGATATAGTATAAGCGTAGGATTGATTGTTTTTGCCTGCAGATAGTATGAAAAAAAAATCGTCACAAAAAAGCGTACGTTTAGCTCCACGCAAACAGGTGCAATCAAGCTCGAAAGAAGCATCTGAATTAACTTCGGCACCTAAGACCACATCACTATTTAGAAGAATTTTGACATGGCTCGGATGGGGGCTACTGTATATAGTGGTTTTTTATCTAGGAAACTTGAGTGGGGAGTATGTCGCTGCGCATATGCCAATTCTACCTTCGATTCCTCGTATATCTGTTGATATGGATAAGTTTAAGAATATGGTGCCAAAAGTCTCTTTACCAAAAATTTCTGTCGCGTGGAAATGGCCAGTGAAGACGAGTGCGCCAGTTCCTGATGCAACCCATACAACACTTGTGATCGTTCGCGGTAACTTTATAAACATGCCAACTGAAGGCGCAACAGATACAGAAAAAAAGGCTTATGTTGATTCTGTAGATGCGTTGACTATAGAGGCAAATAAAATTTCTATCAATGATGCTTGTGAGCTAAGCCCAGCGTTTATACGTGTAAAGCAAGGAACAGCAATTATGATTGCAAGCACTGCAGCAAAAGATCACACATTGATGATAGAGAGTAAATCAGTCACGATCGCGTCGAAACAAAACACCTCTATTTCGTTGACACAAAGCGAAGGAGCATATCCGATTTCCTGCGATGGAGTCATAGCAGGGTTTTATCGTATAAACTGATTTCTGAATTGTCGCTTCTTTGCATATGGATTACCTCAGGGGTCGACCTAGAAATTTTTTGGTTTTGTTTCGTCTTGGCGTTGCAAGTTTTTTGATATTTATTTTTGGCTTTTTATTATTTTGGGTTGCTTCCGTGCGCGTAGGTCCTCATTTTCAAAGTGTTCGACAGCATGGGGCTGATGTGGATTTAGCTCGTATTCTGCGTCTTTGTGATCTACCAAAACATCGGTCTACGATCGTTCAGTGTTTGAGTGTGGAACTGAAAAAGCTTATACCACGATGGGGATTAGACTCGCTTATGAAATCATTGACTGCATTGCGTCTCGTGCAAACGCATCAGGATTTATCGGTAACTCGATGTCATGATATCACTCATCAACTGGGAAGAATGTCCGTACTTCTGGGTGTCAGTATGAAGGAGATTCTTACCTCGTGTACTGAGTTGTGCCAATCAGGGTGTTTTCATGGGGCGGCTGTTGGGTGGGTGGCAAAAGGTGAATCGATAGGAAAAGACTTTACCTCGATATGTTTATTGCCTGATATTGCAAATGATAAGAAAATTTCTTGCATTCATGGTATGGGTCATGCAGTAACCCCTATGGGTTTGTATGATACGAAACGGTCATTATCGTATTGTGATACGTATGATGAGAAAGATAGGGATAACTGTGGCTCTGGGGTATTTATGGAGCTCTATGACGGGACTGAATATAATAATGGATTGTTGCGGGATCTACCCCCTGATAGACCAGCGTGGTGTGCGCAATTTGCACCGCCGTATGATGAGGTGTGTTATGCGCAGTCTGGTTATTTTGAACATAATCGAAATCACGACTTACCAGCGGCAATTGCCGTATGCCGGAGAGAGCCTTTACCATATCAGTTTGATTGTTTGACATTTTTGGGCAAATCGATATATTTTGTATACCCATTGACTGCCCCTCAGTTACAAGGGATCAAATCGTATTGCCATATGGCTTTACCTAATCAGGAAGAAGCATGTGTGAATGTTATCCAAACTGATTTTATCCACTAACTCACAGTATCATACAAAAGACGCGAGTATAATGACTTTATGAAAGTTGCCGTCGTTAAATATATCGCCTATGGAGGATGCGTAATTGCATTCATCGCTGGGTTTGTACTTTTTACAATTGCTTCATATCGCTTTGGTCCACATCCTCGTGTATGGCAAATGATTGGGGCAAATCGTGCGTTACATACTGCTGTCGAAGAGTGTTTTACGGGAAATGATGCAGATCGAACGAGATTTATGATATGTGCGCAAAAGAAATTGGTGAAGGACATGTCGAAGTGGGGAACAAAAACATTTATGGAAGCGCTCGCGTTGAGACTAGACGATGTGTCGTCAGATCGGAATTTCACCCAGTGTCATGATTTGGCGCATGCGATAGGTTGGGCAGGAACTATGACCAGTCGTCGTGTGCAGATAACACTGCCACAATGTACTAATACCTGTGTTTCGGGGTGTCAGCATGGTGCTGTATCGGCATGGTATGGCATGGGCAACGATTTGAAAAGTACTATAACTACATTGTGTATTGATGGGGTTGATTGGGCGGGAAATCAAGAAGCACAAGGAGGATGTTTTCACGAGGTGGGGCATGCGGTTGCTGATGTGTCATCGTATGATCTTGTCGCTTCGCTAAAACTTTGTGATCAGATTATCCCAGTAGGTCGTATAGGATGTGCCGCGGGAGTATTTATGGAAATGTATGAAGCGGCAACATTTGCGCAACAACCACAACCTATTCCAAAAAATAATCCAACATGGTGTGCTTCATTGTGGCCTCCGTATGATGCGTATTGTTACGATCGTGCGGGTTCATATGAATACAGCAGAGCTCAAGATAGCCAGAAGTCGTTTGCAGTGTGTAATGCTGAGCCTGAGTTATATAGGGCAACGTGCTTTAGCGGTATTGGGCAGAATATATTTTATGTGTACCAACATAAAGAAGATTATTTACACGAGGTAGTGAAGTTTTGTAAACAGGCGGGGGACGATATGTATTTTCCTTGCATTTCTGGATTATTACGATCTTCTGTATTTGTTGAGCCAGACGCAAAAACCTCCATTCAAATTTGTAGTACGCTTGATGCGATTGAGCAGTCTCATTGTTTTTCCATGTTTGGAGGAATACTGCAAGAGCGACGATCACACGATGAAAAAGCACGGATATGTGCATCAGTTCCGAAACTATATAAAAATATTTGTTTAGCAGGAGTGATTCAGAAATATTAGCATGCATACCTTTACGCGTTTGTTAAAAAATCTAACGATTCATCAGTGGATTCTGATTGGAATTTTGGTATGCGCCTCGTTTATACGGCTGTATCAGTCAACACAATACATCCCATTTTGGGAAGAGCAGGTAGACGATATGATCGCTATTCGATCGACATGGCACAATCTTTCTACAGGCAATGTCCAAGGATTATCCCTGAAAGGACAAAGCGGAACGTATCGGTCTTCCTATCTACCACCAGGCCAACTCACCCCTGTGTATCATGGTGTGGCATATTATTATGTATTATTGCCTGCGGCTGTTCTCTCGAAATTTAATCCGTATGGTGTGGTATTGTTTCTGATCGCACTTGGATTGATATCTGTGTATTTACTTTACGATGTGGGGGTTCTGTTGTTTAAAGATAAAGCCGTTGGTTTGGTAGCGGCATTTTTGGGAGCGAGTTCATTTTGGATGTCTGCGTATAGCCGGTGGATATGGACTCCGAGTATGATGCCGTTTTTTACATTGCTCGCTTTTTCTAGTTTTTTTCGTGTTATTTCCGGAAAAACAAATTGGTGGTATCCACTCGTATTTTCCCTGTCGCTAGGATCACAAATGCATGATTCAGGATATGTGCCACTTGTGTTTTTTCTTGTTGCGACGCTGTTGTACAGGCCACCCTTGCCATCGACATGGTGGAAAAAAGGCATGTTGGTTTTTCTTGGCCTTCTCCCTATAGCCCCAACAGTGATCAACGAAGTTTTAGAGGGTTTTCATATGACGCGATCACTTGCCTTAGTTGCGTACCATGCGTTACCAACATTTGCAGCATTAGGAACCAGCTTTCTTCGATTTGTAGTAAATGCGTTCGGCGTAACGATTATGAATCTATCGTATATTGAGAGCATTGTAGCTCACGGCTGGGTAGTTTTGGGTGTTTTCGCATTGGTATGTTTCGCAGTATGGCGAGAGCATGCGATGAGAAATGTTAAAAAAAGATTATATCCCAGTCTTTTTGATAGTCCAAATTTCCCATCATCATTTATCGCTTCATGGTGGTTGATATGTCTCGTAATGTCTGTATTTATAGAATATTTGTATGCCGACCAAGTACTGAATGACTATTCTCGGATGAATAATTTAGCATTTACGTTACCCATGATATTTTTGTGTGGCGCATTTCTAATAGTGGAGTTGTGGAGGCGGTACAGTAAGGTAATAAGTATAAGTATTTTATGTATATTTGTAAGTTTAAACATACTGACTATTCGTGATTATTTGTGGAGCTACACTGAGAGAGATTGGGCATATGGAGATCTTGTGAAAGTATCTTGGCTTATCCCACATATCGCTGGAGAAGAGCCGTATGATTTGGTTGTCTATAGATACCAAGAAGGCTCGTATGAAAGTAAAAATGTATTTGTCATGTTGTACTTTATCGAATTGTATCCAGCGAGAATGCCAGAGCGATTTAATGGAAGTATCCATTGGGCGCTTTCGAAACAGGAGTTGCGGGGGAGGGAAGCGCATCAGCAAATAATTGTTATGGATAAGCGATACGTGGGATCCAGAGAACTTCCCAAAAGCGCACAACTTATTGATCAAACACAAGGCTATTATGTATATAAGGTGGTAAATTAATGCATATTTTTACTATATGAATCGAACACGATGGATGATCAGTATCATAGTTTTTTGCTTTGGCTTGGCGAGTGGAATTGGCTTGTTTGTGTCTATTCCAATTCTTCGTAATGTATCGTTACCTGCAGTGCTACGGGCAAAGTTTATCGCATGCGAGCAATTTCCACCGACAAATTTGTTTGAAAGTTCTCCTGCGCAACGATGCTACAACAGAGAATTGGTTGCCATGGTGAAATCCTATGGAATACGATCCACAATTTCAGCACTTCGTGCATACATGAAAACGCCTAAAGGGAGTTATCTCCAAGGGATGCGATGTCATGCACTCGCTCATGAAATAGGAAATGCCGCAGCGCGTTTTGGTACACCTTCCGATGTACTAATGACGCAATGCATTGGACTGTGTGAGTTTGGGCAGGGGAGAAATCCAATCACTGGTTTAGATTTAGGTTGCATGAATGGGGCAGGACACACGTGGGTTCTTTTGAATGCAAATATCCAAGACGCATTTGGGAAATGCGCTGTACCATCTATTCCAGAAGATATTCGGCAGGGATGCTATCACGGTATAGGACATGGACTGAGTGAGCGATATGGCGCAGATATGGTGGGAGGTATATCTCAATGTCTACTTTTGCCAAATAAAGATGCGAGATATCAATGTGCGCATGCGATTTTCATGGCACCTCGACAGGATTTTTTAATTTCAAATGGTAAATTTGATTTGATAGCGTACTGTAAAACGTTATCTGACAAAGTCCAAGCATCATGTTTTGAGTTTAGTGGATTTATGACATTCACTTCGCAATCTAGTGCACTTGATGCATTGGAAATTTGTGATGCTGTTCCCGCAGACCTTCAAAGTCACTGTCGCAATAGAGTTGGTGAAGCGATGTATTCTATACATCATGACACGCAAGATATACAAAAATGTGATGTTGGAAAGATGGTGCAGACGAATGACTGTGTTGCCGGTTTTGTGCGTACAGTGATCGATACAGTAAATGACACGCAAGGAAATTTAGGGGTTCAATCCTGTGCGGTCCTTCCACAGGAACTACAAAGTCATTGTTATGAAGTGGTGGGGAGGACGTTATTTTCTCGATACGGAGACCGTGTACGGCAAGAAACCTGTAAAAGTATTACCAATGATACATTTGCACAAAAGTGTATCAGTGCTGTGGCATTATGAAACGAAAAAAAATATATATTCTTTTGAGCATGGTATGTTTGGGTGCGATAGTTGGGTATATACGATATGTGTATATAGCACCGATATCAACAGCTCAAATACAAAACATAGCGAAGCGCTGTAAAAAAAATACCCATTTACAAAGCGCGAATTGTTATCGTCGAGAATTTCAACGGATTGTTCGTACCACAAATTTAAAGGAAGTTATGGTTGCTGTAGTTGCGAGTAACACAGCGGATCCATCCTTATTTTTAGAAAGTGAGATAGATTGTCATGGTGTATCACATATTATCGGTGAGACCGCTGGGTTATTGCCTAACGTGCGCTCATCAACGCTTATTTCTGCGTGTGGGTCGAGTTGTGGATATGGATGTACGCATGGGGTTGTGATGGGTATCGTACAGAATAATCCAGAACGTATAAATAATTTGGAAATAGTATGCAAAGATCCCCGTGGTGCACCATTATCATTATTTGATGAAATTGCATGCTTTCATGGGTTAGGGCACGGACTTGCTGAATACACACGGTATAACACCTCGGACGCTGTAGCGCGATGTAATAGATTTGGAACTCGTGACGCAAGAGAAGAATGCATGTCTGGAGTATTTATGGAGGTGTATTCGCCGGCAGATCGAAATCATCCAGCGGTTCCGATTCCGAAAGATTTATTTGCTAATTGTCTTGGATTGCGCGACAGCGCCCTCGTGTATTGTAAGCGAATGATGATAACCGCGCTGTATCGCTCAAATAAAGAGATTGCCCTCCCTTTTCGTTTGTGTCATGAAGCTGTTTCTGAGAAAGAAGGGGAGTGTGTACTTACCCTTGGCGCTGATGCATATTTTGTGGAACAAGCGGATATATCTCGTATATTGAACCTGTGTAGACAGGCTGGATTGTATTTCCCTGATTGTGTGGAAGGAGTAGTTTCTTCATCGATCATAATTCATCAAGATGTCAGGCAGGCTTCTGATATTTGTATACGAGCGGGTCCTGAGGTAGAGCGTAGCTGTATGGACTATATGCATTACCGAATGCGAATTATGGGCATTGAAGTTCGCTAACATGACCCGAATATACTTGCGTTACATTTTTGTAAGCCTAGTTTTTTGCCTAGGGATGTTGGGAGGTACATATCATTATGTTTCGCAAGGGAACGTGACAGAGGAAACGATACATACACTTCAAGAAACATGTTTCCAATTTCAAAATCTTGCACGTGTTTCATGTTTACGTCGTGAACTTAGAGCTATAGTTCGCTCTACGAATATACCAGATATTATGCGAGCAGTATTGTTGGAAAGCTATCATGCAGAAGATTCTAACACTGTTTATAACAGTCCCAATTGTCATGCGCTCGCACATTTAGTGGGGGAGACTGCTGGTATTCGATCTGACGCTTCTGTACCTCGATTATTTGCCATGTGCGGGACTGGGTGCGTGTATGGATGTGTTCACGGTATGTTTTTTGGATTACTCAATCAAGGTAAGATGACCAAATCAAGTATCGCAACGGTGTGCGATAGTAGTATTGAGCCCGGATCTACGGCGCGTGATAGAGAAGAATGCATCCATGGTATCGGACATGGACTTGCAGATTATCTACCAGCAGATATTCCATCTGCGGTGTCTCATTGTGATCGCTTCGTAACGCTCGCCGATAAAAAAATGTGCTGGGGTGGATTATTTATGCAAGTGTATGGTCCAGTTGTGCAAATTAAAAATGCCTCAAAGTTACCAGAAGATATATTTGCTGATTGTCGACAGTATCCAGTAGTAGTGAGACGAATATGTATGGAATCTGTGCTCTCAGTAGAGCTGAGTGTTGTAAGAGATATTGGGTTTGCGTCCGGCGTGTGTGGAAGTCCTTTGCGTGAAGTAGAGCAATGCATAGAAGCTATAGAGTCATTTCAGAGTTTAGATAAAGCATCGGAGCAATTTGTTTACGCTCGGTGTAAACAAGCTGAGAAAGCGGTATACACATGTGTCGATACATTCGTCGCGACAACGGAGAGTGACGCTCAAATTGAAGGAGCGTGTGCGACAAATGGTATTGTTCATAGAGACGATTGTCTCGCATATATGAAACAGCATCGGATCTTGGGGAGGATTCAATGAAAAAGATATTCTGGTTGGTCGTTCTATTTTTACTGGGTGGGTGCGTTGGGGGAGCTCGATATATTTTCGTATATCAAGCGTATACAAATATCGTGACATTTCCTGCATTGCCAGTATCTCAGATGCGGGAGGATATTCGTTGGCTTGTGACAGAAAGACCCATAGACGAAGTAAAAAGATATTTGTTGGCAGTATATCCGTCAGAGGAACCTGCATCTCATGGGGTGGGTCACCTGTTAGGCGAAGAGATTTATAGAGTATATCTAACCAAGGCATTTGGCATGTGCGATCCTATGTTTAATTATGGGTGCTATCATGGAGTCGTTGATATGGCTATTCGTTTGCACGGTCCAAATGAAAAGCTATTGGAGGAGTTGAAACGTGCGTGTGATAAGAGCCCATCATATGCGAGTGCTTGTATACACCCATTGGGTCACGCGAGTGCGATTATTGCAAATTATGATGCGGTGAAGGCTTTTGGGTATTGCGATCGATTGTATCCAGAGCCAATGGTAGCGTTTTCTTGTTGGAATGGTGCCATGATGGAATATATAAATCGTTCGGCGCCCAATGCACCACAAGCACAGTATGGACGCGTCAATGATCCGTATTATCCGTGTAACACCTTTCCAAAGAAATATGAAGCATCATGTGTCAGTATGCATGTTTCATATTTGAAGGCCATTTGGAGTGAAGATTTTGGTCGAGTTATTCGGTATTGTCAAACATATGCTCGTGTCGACAGTAGAACTCATTGTGTAGACGCAATTGGCTCTATAATTGGTCAAAAATATTTTGAAGATCCGAAAGCGGCTATTGCGCAGTGTAGGTTTGCGGGAGAGGATATCTCGTGGTGTTTGAATGGGGTAAATGTGCCATATTTGGCTGCTCATAAAGTACAAGACGCGCGTATTATTTGTCGTACATTATCACTCCCTGAGGAGCGTGAAGCATGTGAGCATAAGATATCTAATGCTTTGGAGTCACTCTAAATAAACTATGAAAAATGTATCATGGAGAATGCTTTTCTTGGGTATTTTGGTATTTGGCATAGCTAGTTTGTATGGAGCGTATACATGGATCATCTTTTATCAAAGTAATATTGCCCCTCATGCACTTTCAACGTTACGTGATAAAAAGCTGGCGTACGTTGTAAATGTCATGGTTGCAAAACAGCCGTATAAATTAGTATTCCAAGAGATACAAAAGGCATATCCAAACGAGGAAACATGGATGCATTTTTACTTGGGTCATCCATTAGGTGAAGCGTTATACAAAAAATATGGAACAAAAGCGTATAGTATGTGTGAAACGTTTTATAATTTTGGTTGTTATCACGGCATCATAACATCTATTATTCGATCACAAGGTCAAGACCCAAGCATTCTACCGTCAGTAAAAAAAGCATGTGAAAGTGGTTCGTTGGGTATAGTGGGGTGTGTGCATCCTATGGGGCATGCTTTGGGAGTTGTGTATGGTGCTGATATAAAAAAAGCGTTATCTCTCTGTGATGTGTATTATCCGTATCCGGATATCGTTTCAGAATGTTGGATCGGTGTCATTATGGAATACAGCGCAGATTTCTCAGAAGAGTATTGGGTACTACATGAAGGTAGTTTTTGTGACATGTTTGATGAAATATATGAGCCGGTATGTACGCGGATTGTAATGCGTCATATTGCAAAAGCATGGGATTTTGATTTTGATCGGCTTTTATCTCGATGTGATACATATGCGGATATTGAAGTGCAGAAAGCATGTTCCAACGAGGTGGGGTATTGGATAGGTCAGCAATTGTATAGTAATACGCCAAAAGCGATAGAAACATGTAAGCGTAGGAGTACGCACAAAGACATGTGCTTGGTGGGAGTGGCGCGTACGTATGAGACGACGGATCAAAAAATGCATTCAGCGATTGTTTGTCGTGAGATAGGTGATGTTGGGCTTCGTACGGAATGTATAAAGAAGGTAGAATAAACTGAAGTGTGCTTTATGAGAAAATATTTTTTTGTTGGATTATTTTTCATCTTAGGACTGGGATTGGGCCTCTCTCAGTCGTGGTATATGAGTGGTTTGTTTGGTTCACATATTCGTTCATTGCCCAAAGAAAAGCGTTTAGCGTTATTTCGTGCGATCGGTATGCGTGCATCTCCAGTGCGCTTGAGAGATGTTTTGCTTGCAATCTATCCTGATCAACCTGCAGAAGAACATGAGCTTGCGCACTTGATAGGGGAAACTGCATATGCAAAATATGGTACTGCAGGATTTCGCTATTGCGATTCAGTGTTTACCTTCGCCTGCTATCACGGAGTGATTTTGGCAGCAATTCGTGCGCAAGGATATCAGCAGTCTGTATTGGCTGACCTTGCAAAAGGATGCGAAAAAGCAGGTAAAAATAGAACGGCAGATATTTCTTGCGCGCATGGAATAGGACATGGTCTTATGTGGGTTCGAAACTATGACATGTTACAGTCATTTCAGGCGTGTGACGAGGTGTTTGAAAAAGATACCGAGTTACGATTTTTTTGTTGGGATGGGGTATCTATGGAAAATGTGGTCAGAAGAGGAAATTTGCCAAATGGATTGGCAACAAATCCGATGGATCCTAAAAATAAATATGCACCATGTGACACGTTTCCTTCAAAGTACCAGCCTGCATGTGTACGAGAGCATGTTTTTCTGGCTCGTCTAGTTTTTTATGACAGAGATACCGTTCAAACAAGTGGATATTGCATGCATTATCAAGCAGAAGATGTACGGAATCAGTGTTTTGGAGCGATAGGTGGCGCATTATATCAAGATGATCCTCAAACGCCTGATCGAATTATCATAGAGTGCGGAAAAGTACCGTCACAATACTATCTATATTGTATTGGCGTTGCGTCTCGACAGTATTCTTTTTCTGGACGAGCTGACATGGCAACCAGACTTTGTGAATCTTTAGAAATGTCACAGCAAGCAGCCTGTATAAAAGGCGTGAAATCCGCACAAGACAGCCTGTATACGGTCAATGCACAACAAATGCAATAATATGAAATTATCTCGATTTCGTGGAGCTATACTCATACTTTGTCTTGTGTTGTTAGTAGGTATGGGTAGGGGAATGTACACATGGTATTCCTATTATCAACTCCACATCACACCATCTGTGTTGCGTACTCTTCAGGGTAAAGAATTACAAAAAGTTATTTACACTATGGTTCGCTCTCAGCCGATGTTTCTGGTCAATATTGAGCTGAAACAGGCATTTCCTCAGGAGTTACCATGGATGCACATCATAGGGCATTACATTGGCGAGGAGACCTATCGTAGATATGGACTACGAGCCATTGGGATGTGTGATACCAATTATAATTTTGGTTGTTATCATGGTGTCGTACAGTATGTAGCGCGTCTGCACGGACCGGATCCCGTATTTTTACAAAAATTATATGATGCGTGTGTTTCTCAGACAAAGAGCAGTGCAAACTGTAGTGATCCATTGGGTCACGCAAGCGCAACTTTGGCTGATTTTGATATTCCAAAAGCGCTTGCTTTGTGTGAGTCGTTTTTTACAACGCCTAATGACCAAATGCACTGTGGACTTGGTGTGTTCATGGAATATTTTAATACCGATTTGGATACATTGTTTCCGCAAAAAATACAAGAACAATCGTTACTCCATATGTGTGATGCATATGCATCGATTTACAAACGTGGGTGCGTTGAGTTGAGCTTGACCTATATTACCGATGTATATCATTGGACTATTCCTCAGTTGACTGCGCATTGTCGCACATTTTTGGAGGAGCCTGTTCTGGATCGATGTTTGTATGGTGTGGGAGCGCTCGCTGCCAAACAGTATTTATCTAATGGTATAGATCCTGTTCCTGTCTGTGTGGGTATGCCAGATTTTTATGATTCATGCATGATTGGGATTATGAGAACGTATCAGAGTGTGAATCAAGGTTGGCGAGTGGCTCCACTATGTGAACTTGTGAAGGGCAATGAGGCAAAAACCTCTTGTGAATTGATACGTGATGGTCAAACAGAATAGGCATTATTTTTATATGAAATCAAAGCACAGAAAAGGAGTGATCTATATACTCGTGGGAATATTTATCTGTTCGTTATGTTTTGGGATTGTTCGATATTTGTATGTGAATCCTCTCGTTCAAACCTACTTTCGTTCGTTACCGCTACGATCTCAGCAGAGAGTTATTCGAGGAATCGGTGTGTATGTTTCACCATTTACTGCCCGCTCATTTCTGTATTGGTTGAAATTACCAACAGATGTTATGCATGATATCGTTCCGGTATTAGGAGAAAGTGCATATATTTCTCAGGGAGTACGGGGCTTTGAGGTTTGTAACGAAGAGTGGGTCATACCTTGTTATCAGGGGGTCATGATGGGAGCAACTCAACAACACGGTTATACTCCAAAGATTATTCGCGATGTGGCAAATTCGTGTACAGAGAATTCTTTGGTTGATGGACGCGATGCGCTGTGTGCGCAAGCAGCAGGATATACCATACTTTGGTTAAATACCTATTGGTATATAGAGTCACTTCAATTTTGTGATCGAACATTTATGGATATACCGCTGCGTCATCATTGTTGGGTTGGCGTGTCGCATGAGAATGTACATCGAGCAGGGGATTCACTTCGTGGTTTATATGATGCTCCTTGGACAACTGATAATATGTATTATCCATGTGATTCAATTCCCTTGGAGTATCAGCCAGCATGCGTTTCTGAACAAGTGAAGGTTATAAAGATGCGAGAATTTGGTGGCGATACACAAAAAACTAAAGATTACTGTATGTACTTTACTCATCAAGAAACCCAAAAGGCTTGCATGTCTGCGCTCGATGTACAAAATTGAGGGTGGTATACTCGAAGCGGAGAGGTATGAGGAATCGTATGCTAAAAAAAATTATTGGAATATTTATTTGTGTATTTATCGTGAGTTTTGCTTCACATATTCATGTTGTTCCTAATCCTAATAATCCACTGTCTCCTAAGCTCAGTGTAATTGAGGTGATACTCGTACGATACTATTCCTACAAAACTGAGCAGTGCCTCACCAAAAAAGATGGAAGAGAATTGTTCCAATGTGTGAACGCGGTTATGCGAAAGGTTTCAGGAACGTATGGTGCTAGGATTGCGTTAGATATCATCGAGCCAGTGAGCCAAAAGCACCCCACATTGCAAGGCTGGGGACATGATTTATCACATACGATAGGAGATAACGCCTTGTATGCTGGTACCGGATTACATAGTGGGAGAGCGATAAAAGATGAAGCAGTGCTTATAACGCAAATAGGTAAAACTATTGTCGATTGTGATGGTTGGGGGTCATTTGGTTGCTATCATGGGGTGATCGAGATTGGGATGTCTCATATACCACCGAGTGATCGCGCGAGAGTAGTGCGAAAAGCATGTTTAGAGAATCCACTCGTTACTTCCAAGTTGTATTATGTGAATCAATGCATGCATTGGTTTGGCCATGGCATGGCGATATTTACTGATCAATCGCTTAAAGAGACGCTCACTATGTGTGAAGGGGTATCTCCAAATTTTGGAGATGATCCGGTCCAGCTGTGTTTATCGGGTGTATTTCATGCAGGGGCTATGCCAGGAACTACAGACCTTACCATGCTAGAGAATGTACGTCGTTTGTATGACCCTACCGATGTATACTTCCCGTGTTCTGAAGTCGAGGAGCGCTTTCGTGGTCACTGCTTCGGTCATGTAGTGGGAAGATCTCACACTGGCGATGTGGCTGTCATGATGCGTAATTGTGACAATATACCAGAGCAAGATCCGACAAAAAAAGATGTCTATGTCCGTGGTTGTTATGAATCCATAGGAAATAATTTGCTTATAAATGGTAAATACTCTGCACAAGGAGTGGCTGATCAGTGTATGAAAAGTTCTACCCCACGATACTATGGATATTGTTTTGGAGGGGCAGCCAGATATGCAGGCCTTCGAGATCCACTATTGAACAATCCAATACCATTTGAAATATGTAAGTTGGCTCCTGTTACTGCTAAGCCTACCTGTTATGCGCTGATAGGATTTGCAAATTTTGAAAATTATAAATCATTTGATATCGTGAAATCATATTGTGAACAATCCGAATATGGATATTACGATAGCTGTACACATATAAATCCTGCTACAAGCGGAAAATAAGAAAGGGGAGTGGGTATGAAAAAATCTATGATAGTGATTGGTGGTGTTTTGGGTATTTGTCTCGTAGGAAGTGGTATCGTGTATGGCTTATCGCAGAGAGGGAAAGCTACTGAATCGAAGATCAAATTAGATGGTAAAACCATCGTGATTACTGAAGACGGATTTACCCCCGAGTCTTTGACTGTCTCAGTGGGCACTACGATAAAGTTTGTGAATAGTGATACTTATTGGCATTGGCCAGCCTCTGATCCGCATCCTAGTCATACTTTTTACTCTGAGCTTGACCCAAAGCAACCAATTAAACCTGGTACCGTCTGGGAAGTTACTCTCTCAAAAGCAGGTACATGGGGATTGCATGATCATCTAGCTCCTTACGTGATAGGATCCATAACCGTGAAGCCCTAATAGTTGGATATAAACAGACGAGTAGGTAATTGAACACTCTTCGTTACGGGCCAAATACCGGATAGAAGGTTCCGTATGGACTAAATCCACCGTATGGCCCAAATGATGGGTAGAATGCTGGGTAGAATGCTGGGTAAAATGCAGGATAGAACGCTGGATAGCATGTGTTCGTTGTAGAATAGGCAGCGTCGCTACAATCTACTGCTGTGCCACGCATGAGACATCGACGACGATACGCGGATTGTGACGCGCTTCGAAAGGTCCCTGTGTTAGCAGCGACAAATGTAGGCCATGCAGATTGAGCGATTGTTGCGTATCCATCAGCTTCCGCATCGTTTACCCAAATTTGTTTACCAGTTACATCTATTTTACAGTTAGTGCAACTTACACTTATAGACGTGTTTGCTGCAAGTGTTATGGTTTTTGCATCAACTACCGTAACTCCCGTGCCACCTGACCCAGATAATACAGTCATAACTGTAGTGGTTGCTGTGGTAAGGGCAATCGTACCTGTGTTTGCGCTCGCTTCAGAAAGCGTGCAGGTATCGGCGAGCTCTTCTGTGTTTGCTGCTACCGAACAGCTAGATGAAACGGTTTGTGTGCCATTTAATGTAGCTGGATTTAAGCACGCGGCATTTGCTGGGAGTGCTGTCAAGTGAATTGAAGTAAGAAAAAATATAATAAAAAAGGCTATGGATTTGGATGAGCGTTTCATGGTTTTGAGCCTCGTAATACTACATCATATGGAGTTTCTTTACCGTCGGCAGTTACTAAGAATCGCAAATCGTATCGATACAAGACTGTATCGTCGATGTTCCATGATCCAGACCATGTACCATTGACGTTGGTACCCTCACTCATGGTCATGGGGTATGTTTCTGACTTATTGTCTGAAAATAACTGTAAAGATACTTTTGATATGGCAGAAGTGTGTGTGAACTTTACGTTTACTTTCTGTGTTTGTCCTTTTTTAGGATCGTGTGGATCTACATCCACATAATTCATCTTTGGAACTGTAGTGCCTTCTCCCCAAGAGTATATGTAGGATTCTTTGCCGGGTTTTAGGTATGTTGCAGTTGGGGTAGGGGTAGGAACAGAAGCTGTTTGCGTTTGTGATTTTGGCTGAAGAGGAATGGAAGGGGTCACTTGAACTTGTAGTACACCAGTTTTTACCACCACAACAGCACCGACTGCAATAACAGCAATCAATATTACTAGAAGTCCAATAAATCCATCATTTGACCCACTCTTATTTTTCATTGTCTTGTATCGCACAATTCAATTCTAATATACTCCCTCAACTGGTGTATGTGTCAAGAGGAGAGTGTGATGGGTTACTGTGAATTACTTCTTTGGCGTTGTTATACTAGGTTTATATGAAATCTGGCGTACAAAAAACTTTTCGAAAATGGGTTTGGCGATTTCTGCTTTTATTTTTGGGACTAGTGTGTACCGTTATTTTTTGGGAAAGTGTCTTTAGTATTTTTGCAGCGCAAAAAAAATATAATTCTTCGATTATTCTCACAAAAAAAGATATGCAGGCATATACAATACTTGCGCTTGGTGAATCTACGACAGCCACAATAAATGGCCCTGCGTGGCCAGAATATTTAGAAATATTACTTAATCAGCAGGTGGGAGCCGAGAAATTCCGAGTGATAAATGCTGGAGTGTCAGGTACAAATACTCGTGATGTATCAGAAAAAATTGGAGCATACGAAGCTACATATCATCCAGATATGGTTATAGCTATGTTGGGGATAAATGACGTTTCTTATCCAGCTCTCCCAGAGTTGTCTGTGTCTCCATATCAAAAGATGCTTCGTATCATTTCTCAGAGCCGAGTGTATAGATTTATTTCGATTCTGTGGCGTCAAATATCTGGAAAATCACAACGCGATTTACTGGCTCAAGTAGCTAGATGTACTGATGTTTCTTTGGGGGAGTATGCGTTTCAAGAGTTAAGCGCGAGTGGTAATAATGAAAAAGAACGTTTGGCGTACGCGAAACAATTTCCTTTTTCATCACACGCGTATGTCATGCTCATAGATTATTACGCTACACAACATACATGGAAAGAGGCGTCAGATTGGATAACTCGTGCAATGACCATGGAGCCATACATGCGGTATTGCGCCATGGTGGCGAGCGGGAAGGATATAAAACGTTCGCGGGAACTTACCAGTCTTATAGATCACGCGATTTCGTACATTACATCTATGCAAGAGGTCTCACAACGAGCGTTACGCAGTCCCAAAACTATCACGCCGTCGTGGTATCAAAAAAATAGGCCTATGTTGTTTACGTTGCAAAGTGTACGAGATATCGATACCACAACGTATTATCGAAAAATTATTGATTTATTTACCCGTCGTTCAATTCCGTTTGTTGTCATGCAGTATCCTCTGTTACCTGTACAAGACATTATGCAGCGGCTCAATAATGATCCTAGACTTATCTACGTGAGTAATGAAGAGAATTTTCAACGTGCTTTGCAACAATATTCATATGATGAGATATTTATCGATCATTTTACTGGAGTATTTGGTCACACTACAGCGTTTGGATCGAAGCTTATAGCAGAGCAAGTTGCAAAGACTGTGCTGGAGGTTGTACAAAAACACTAAACACATACCATTATGAATACATATTCAGAATCCGTTTCATCAAAAATCGAGAAAGTGGGGCGGAAAAAGGATGCACGAATACGAGTGTCGCAAGCACTTGTGTTGCTTTTGCTAGGCGTGTTTTTGGGCTGTGTAACTCTAGAGGTATTTTTGTGGATCGCTGGAAGATATTATGTGAGCCGATATGTCGGCATGATAGAAGTAATTCAAAAAGATCTCAAACGGATACGTATCGTGGCGCTTGGAGAATCAACGACCGCTCCGCTTTCTGGTCCTGCATGGCCAGAATTTTTGGAGCAAGAGTTGAATATGCGCGCCGGATACGATGCGTATCGCGTATATAATTTGGGAGTTTCAGGCTCAAACTCTAGCGCTATTTATCGAAGGTTGGTTACCGAGGCTATGATGTTGGATCCTGACATGGTTATAACAATGATGGGTGTGAATGACATAAAATATTTGGCTCTTCCTACATCACTACCATCGTGGTGGTCCCGCATGGGAGATCGCATACAAGCGACACGATCGTACAAGCTGTTTGCTATCATGGGTCGATTATTGAGTGGCCAGAGAAAGCAATTATTAACCCAAACAGCGCTTACGTGTCATGCTGATGAAATGGGAGATAATGCGTGGTCAACATTGTCATTACCAGCGTATGAGGCGATCATACAGAAATCATACCCAGATCGATATGTGGGTCAATATTCTAATGGTCCCCAAGATCAGGCAGCGGAACAAATACTGAAAGAGTTTCTTTTGCGATTTCCATTTTCCTATCAAGCGTATGAAGTGCTCGTCGACCATTATGTGTCACGCAGTATGTGGAGTGAAGTGGTGACGTGGGCGAGTGCGTATCGAGATATGCAGGACCTTATACATGCATGTGTCATGGCAAATCCAACGATAACGGCTCAATCAAAAGACATTATCGTACGTCACGTTGAAGATATAGGCGTGTTTATGGATTCTTTACTGGGGATAGCGCATCAAATGGTAAACGAAAAAACAGGAAAGGATTTAGCTTATTATGAAGCGATAAAAGCTCAAGTAGGTGCTTGGGGAAAACCGTCAAACTTTAATACTGCAGAGATTTATAGAAAGATTCATACATTATTAAAGCAAAGAGGTGTGCGATATGTTGCCATGCAATACCCGTTACTTTCTGTTCGCACTATTCAAGATATGTTTCCGGCAGATTCAACAGTAACATTTGTGAGTAATGAATTAAATTTTCAGAATGCTATAAAAGATATGTCGTATGGCGATCTCTTTGTCGATAATTTTGCTGGAGTGTTTGGTCATACAACGGAATTGGGATCTCGATTGATAGCAAGTAGTGCGGCTGATGCAGTGATGAGTATTTTACCTTCGAAAAAATAATCCCATTGCTATGCATGGGTCGCTAATTGGTTCTCAAGGTGAGGGAGTAGGCGATATCGTGTTATGTGTCATATTTATTCTTTGGAGGATTTGATCAAGTTTTTTCGCTTGATCCGCGTGTTGGTTTAGCACATTTTTTTGTTCCTCAGGATCTGTGCGGAGATTGTACAACTGAGTTGGTGGTTGATCTGATTTGTCTTGGTAATAGCTCCATGATGGTGTACGAATCATCGATAACCACGGAAGTGGTCCCAATTGGCTAACTACATAGTCTCTTTTTGTGTGAGTAGTTTGTTTTGATATCAAGGAGAGCAAGCTTTCTCCACGAACGGTTTTTGGAATGGTGATTCCTACGATATCGAGAATGGTGGGAAATACATCTATGCTTGCAACCAGCCCGTCTATACGGCTTGAAATGACGTTTGGTATACGCATAATGATCGGTATGTGTGTCGTACTGGCGAATAGATTGGTACCGTGACTCATGCGTCCATGCTCACCGAGCTCATCACCATGGTTTGCAAGAAGTATAACAATAGTGTCCTCACTCCACGGTGGGGAAGTGAGCATATCTAACAATGGCGAAAGTGATCGATCGACTTGCGCAAGTCGTTCATCATACAGATTTCTCAATAATCTGATGTGTGAAGAATTTTTCATATCAATATGTTCAAAAATAGAAAACGCAAGAATGGCTTGTTGGTCTGCAGGCGAAAGTTGCCTGAAGTATATATATGCCTGTTGTGATGTTTTGGACTTTTTGAGTAAAGAAAGTATACGCGCATAATCAGCAGATAAATTGAGCTTTTGTTCCAAAAAATAGATAGCATCGTTCCATGCTACAGGAAGAAATTCTTTGGGTTTATATATTTGAGGTGGAGTAAATGTGGGATCAAATTGATACGTACGTGGTGGATTGGTCGCATTGTTCCAGCTTCCTTGCATATCGAAGTTGTGGATGAACATGAACATGGGTTTATTGATGTTTTTTTGCGCTTTTATTAGATCAAGCATTTCGCCTGTTTCGTGTTTGTATTCGGTGATTTGATCAAAGCCCCGACCTAGTCCTTTGTCCAGTGGAAGATGGCTATTGGCAGTATCGCCGACATAAACGGTGTGATATCCAGCTTTTTGTAGTGCTTGTGGAAGAGTAGTGGTATTTGGGGCAAGTACGCTTTGATACGGGAGGAGCATACCGTGCTCATATGGGTATTGTGATGTGACCATAGACATGATGCTCGGTAACGTCCATGAAGATTGTGCATAGGCATTGGTAAATATAATATTGCGATTGGCAAACCGACAAATATTTGGAGCGGTGTTGTACCTATACCCAAAGCAAGGAAGATTATCGGCGCGTAAGGGGTCGATAGAGAGAACAACGATATTACATTTTGGACAGCCTTTATATATTCGCCGTATGCGAGGATAGAGCGTAACTATGATAACGCTAAGGATAACAAATACTACGATGGCGATGAGTTTTTTCATTTTAGTATATGCTCATATGCCCTAATCAGTATACCGATCATGTCGGTGTTTGATACGATGGGACGCAATTCTTCTGAGTCATTTTGTAGATTATATAAGGATCCTTGTAGTTTGGTTTTTTCATTTGTTGGGTCGAAATGATACGACCATTGATGATTTCGAATTGTGACAAGATGTTTTTCCGGTTCCAGTTGGCTTATGACATACTGATTTTGTTTTTCTTGCTGTTTCTTAGACTGTGGAGATACATTTATTCCTCGAGCCGAAGCAGGAGTCTTTATCCCCACTGCACCCAAGAGTGTAGGGTAGATATCGATGCTTTGGACGAGTTTATCGGATTGTAGAGGTGTCTGGTAGGGTAGCGAGAGAATAAATGGAACATGGGTTACGCTTTTGTATAAATTTATACCGTGACTAGATTGACCGTGTTCTCCAAATTCATCGCCATGATCTGAAGTGATTGCTACGATAGTTTTTTCTCCTGAGTGTGTGTCAGAAATTGATTGGGTTATGGCTAGAAATTGTTCGTCAAGTTGACGTAAGCGCTCATCATACACGCGTCGATATGAGGTGATGTTTCCGCGGGTTTCCTGTGTAGGTAGCGTGATGGATCGCAGGTATGGATCAACGAGTCCATATGTATAGTTGGGATCAAGAGGGAACACAGTCGGGGCTGCTTTTACGGAGTCATTTCGAAGATCGAACGAGTGTA
The DNA here is from genome assembly GCA_018062625.1 of Candidatus Woesebacteria bacterium. GTDB lineage: Bacteria > Patescibacteriota > Microgenomatia > UBA10105 > UBA927 > UBA927. Next base: position 22,348 of record JAGORV010000004.1, on the reverse strand, counting down.
TAAATACAAAAACTGGCTTGTTTGGTGTAGCTGATTTTAGCTTATTCTGCAGTATAGCTGCGGCATCCGATAACGACGTATAGGGGATAACAGTTTCAAATCCACGTCCGATTCCTTTATCGAGTGGTACATGTTGTGTCGCTTCATCAACCGGTCCAATAAACGTGGTTTCGTATCCTGCGGCTTTTAGCGCCATGGGTAGGGTAGTGGCCGTCGCAGGTAATACGTCTACGTTGGGTACAAAAACATTGTGTTGCGTTGGATACTGGGAAGAAAACAGCGACATGATGCTAGGAAGCGTCCATGATGATTGACTATAGGTATTGGTATAGAGAGTATTGTTTTGCGCAAACCTACAAATGTTTGGGGCAGTATTTGCGGAATACCCATAACAAGGAAGCTCGTCAGCACGGAGCGGATCTATAACAATGAGTACAATATTACATTTGTTACAGACTTGGGGATTTTTTGGATTAGTCCAAATATTTGTAGTCAAAACGACGTATGAAAGCAAAATGATGAACAGTGTGGTGCTAATGTATGCGAGTAGTCGTTTATTTTTTGACAATGTGATCCTATTCATATAGTTTTGCTAACTTACGTGTATTATAAATGTATTATGGCAATAACAAACAGTCCCTTGAAGTCATTTTTGAAACATAGGAGTAAGGGCATCGTGTATGTATTGGGCACATGTATTGTGATAGGCATGCTGTTCTATATCTCTTTGGGATTGATGGGATCATGTTTGAGACTATCATGTCTCGAGTTACCAAAAGGTTCAGTATTAAAGCTTACTGAAGTATATGAGGAGGTACGAGGATCTGTGTATCGTGCACGGTATCAGATGGGAGACATAATAGTACGTATTGATGTTCGATCAGATGTTGATCCTGAAGCATCGATAGACTATATAAATGGTCGTATAGCTGGTATGAAGGCGCTATATGACAACATTAGGTCTCCATACCCAGGTTTATTATCCAATGAAATCGTCTGTGATGAGGGATTCAAGCCCACGTACAAGTCGTATGAGAATACTAATCATCTTTCTGTTCAGACAATTATAGGATATCTCAATGAACGCTTAACATTTGGATCATGCCAAAAGGATCAAGCTATATACAAGGGGGCGATGGTGTTGTTTTCTTGCCCTTCGAAACGACAGTTGTATCAAGTAGATTTTATCACAAAAAATGAGGAGTTTAACGTAAATAAATTAGAAACAATCATAGATGGATTGGGTTGTCGTTAGTGAATAACATGAGTTTGGGTCATCCGCGTGTCAGGGTGTAATAATTTAATGATTTTATTGAGTTTATCTACGATGTATGGACGTTTTTAATTTCCTATATATATAGAGCCCATACGTTGCCAAAAAAAAATAATTTTTTAGCAATAGGAGAGTAAGAAATTGTACATAACCCTATAGTAATTACTATATCAATTATCTAACAAATACATCGAGTGGCTTTCCCTGTACGAAGCTAGGAATTTTTACCTTTAGTGCTTTCATGATTGTGGGATACTGATCGATAAGTGAAAACGGCGTATTTCCCAAGAAGTGATTCCGCTTTATGCCTGGGCCAGCGATGATAAAAGGGGTCCACATGCCTGGAACTTCTTTTGCATGTATAGCTTGTTTGTATCCAGAAACCGATGGGTGTGAGTACTCCACAAGGTCAGCGGTCATTTCCTCATTCCAGCCAAATCCTGGATTATTGGCTATGATGAGATCTCCAGCACGTTCAGGATCCATGCGTGCGATTTCTCGAGCTTTTTCCCAGCGAACTACGTCTGCTAGTGGTTTGTTCCCCTTATCATCGACGAGTGCGTCGAGTGATTCCTCAACTTTTGTCCTAAGTTGGTCATATGCTGGGCCACTTGCGCGTGTATAGTTGCCGTCTAGACCATTTGGGTTTATGTACACATGCGCCATTTTAAGATACACAACAGTTGAATTCTTCCAATCTATAAGTGGTTCACCGCTTTTTGGATCTATTTGGAATTTGAGCCATCCCTTTTTTGCAAAAATGTTATTGAGGTTTACATAAGTGTTTAGCGGAACTGCTCCATGATCAGAGCTAAGCACTATATACGAATTGCTATTTCGTTTGGCAAGTATTTGTCCAATGATGGTATCGAGCTCCTTGTACATGTCTTGTACTTCTGTCCAGAGTTTGTCCCTGTTCTCTTTGGATACATCATTATATGTACTACTTGCTGGGTCTATTGATCCCATCCACCATCTTGATGTTAGCATTTGGTTTGGTGTGTATATGTCATGAATCACTACATCGGGTTTAAATAGTGTTAGTACAGCGTTTACTGCCTTGGTATGCCAGTCAAATGACATGGTCGCCTCGTCTATAAACGTCTTCTTATCCTCTGGATAATAGATAAGTTGTGCAGGAAAGTTATCGGCAAAGTCTACTTGTGGACCGGTGAGCCCCAATACTTTATCTGCTGCTGATTCTGGGAATGTTGTATGTCTATTTAGCGTGTTATAGAGCACTCTAATGCGAAAAAATCCATCAGAGCCATTCAGCTTTATGACTGACAAGCGAGTTTGTGTGGGCACAGATACAACCTTATCCGCAGCTTTCCATTGGAGCGTAATGGGGGTCCAATCTGTCCATGAACCTGGGGCGATACTAGAGAAGATCGTTTTTTTGTCGTGTGAGAACGCGACCGTATCATAGTTGACAGTTTCATCGTCTGTAGTATCATAAATATATCCAAATATTGTGGCACCCCATCCGGCCATAGAGATTTCTTTTGGCTGCGAGAAGCTCTTAGGAGGGCTTGTCCATCCTGTGGGAGCTGTATCGTCTACATAATTGGTAAGCTGTGGTCCAAAATAGAAAAATCGAGCAGCGCGGGCTTGTTTGATCCTCTGTGATAAATCTCCCTTGGTTTCAAAAATAAGTCCAAAGAAGTCTGGCCCCCATCCCCCCCATCGACCACGAAGTACTATCCCTTTTTGTATTTCTGGCGGTGTAGATCCGGGGATCGATATAATTGCTACTTTTTTCCCTGCTTCTTCTAATGTTTTCCAAATTGGCGAAACTTTTTTTGCTGTTGAGCTAAAGCCCCCTACCGCAACTTTATCCAGTGGTTTTCCAATTGCGCGCATAGGCCCATCATCTACGCCGTTTACTTCGGGATAACTTCCGGTCAAGAGGGCTGCAAAATTTGTCGGTGTATGGCTAGGAAAATTTGGATATGAATAGCCGTACGAGCCCATTTCTATGAGTTTTTGTATATTTGGCAGCTTGCCTTCTTTGGCCCACTGAAAGACATTAAAGAGATTTGGTTCTGCACGCATTCCGTCTGGGATAAACCAATATAATGTATAGGAAGGGAAAATCCACGCAGGTTTTACAATGAAAATGTATGCGACTACAACAAGCACCACTCCAGCTATTTTCCATTTCATACTAGGTAAAGTACTCGCATTGCTGTTGAGCGTCAATATTCAGTTTGTGAACTTCTTACAGTGGTTGCAATTTATAGCGTATGACTCCATACTAAATTTACGACGAAATAATTGTATATGTATAGGACGAAGCTTCAGCGTCACCTCTCGGGTTATACCATCGCAGAACTCATTATTGTTGTGGCGATTATTTGTGTAATTACGGGCATACTTTTGCTTGTAAACTGGCGCCGAAATGTGTATAGAGCGCATGATGCGGGGCGGAAAGAAGATCTCATCAAAATTCAGCGTGCATTTGAAGAATACTACAATGATCAAGGCTGTTATCCGCCTGCTGATATAGTCGAAACATGTGGTGGTAACGGGCTTAGTGCGTATTCATTGCCCAAAATTCCTTGTGATCCTACCAACGGTCAGCCATATCTGTATTCACCAGCCTCTAGCAATGTGTGTCTGGGCAATCGCCTCTGTGCCAAGTTGCAAGATTGGAATGATCCAGATATTACAACGCTTGGTTGTGATGCGGTCAATGGTTGTGGTTGGGGTGCGTATTGGAATTATTGTTTGGCTACAGGAGTCAGCGTCACTCCAGCGGGATTTGATCCAGATAGTGAGCCCACAGGTACACCCACCCCTACTCCATCCTTGTTTGGGCCATATGCGTGTAGACCAGGAACGCTACTTGGAGGGGTCGTAATTGCTCCTGGAACCTGTAATAATGTAGGAGACCCAACAGTATTTGATTGCCCATTTTCGTACGCGGAAGATACGTGCCAGAATTTATGTGGTAACGCCAGTAAATGGTGCGCGCGGTAAACATGAATATGCCTATATTATTACAGAGAAAAAAAGGATTTACCCTCATTGAGTTACTCGTGGTTATGGTGCTTTTGAGCGTGCTTGTAGCGCTTGTTTCAGGTGGATATACGTCTTCTAGCCGTCGTGGTCGGGATAACCGTCGCAAAAACGATCTTCGCAATATTGCGACAGCGCTTGAGGCATATTACAGTGATAAAGGTGTATACCCAAGTAATGACGCAAATGGGCAAATTGTCGGTTGTTTAGCATTAGACCTTCAGCCGTGTACGTGGGGCGGTCAATTTAAGGATAAAAATGATACATTATATATGGTGCTTATGCCACAAGACCCTTCCTCTGTTTTGTATAGATATTATTATGTAGGAGCCACGAGTAGTTATAAGTTATATGCACGATTAGAAAATACTCAGGATGCAGGAAATGGTGTAGATCAGGATGGATATAGCGGGACAAACTGTGCAACCAGTGGTACACAGGAGTGCACATACGGAGTTTCGAGTCCTAACACAGAGCCGTGATACTTTGTTATAGTAAATATTATTTACGTACTCATTTATATATAAAGGATACAAAAGATATGAAAAACGATAATTTGATAAACAAAAAAGCTTTTACGCTTATTGAATTGCTTGTCGCTATAGCAATTATCGCAACGCTCATAGGATTGGCTATTCCAAATTTTTTGGGTGCACGAAGTCGAGCAAAAGACACGAGGAGAAAAGGTGAAGTGCAACAATTGAAGAATGCACTGCAGCTTTATTATAATGATTACAAAGCATATCCTGCTGCATCAAACGGTACAGTAGGAGGCGTAAGTGTCTTTAACTACATCGCAGGATGTGGAGCATCTGGGTCTAGTTTATGTCCTGCTACATGTACCTCTGATTTTGCTGCTGGTGGGGCTGGTTGTGACACGGTGTATACATCCAAATTTCCCGGTGAACTTGGCAGTAGTATGTTTTATTATCAACGAAGTAGTGGTGCTGGCTATTGCCTAAAGGTTCCATTGGAGAACGCATCAGATAGTGATATAACCAGTTCACAAGCGAAATGTGCGACCGTGTGTACGGGACTCTATTCTGGAACTGACTATATCGCATGTTCTGAGTAATCTGTGTTTCAATTATTCGTAATTGGGTGTCGTAGAGGGGGTGGCAGTGCTTGATGCGCTTGATGTGCTTTCGGGGTTTGGTGAAATGGTAGGTGAAACCTCGGGTTGTATCTGTTGAGTGATGAATTGGTCGTTTAGCTGTTCTGATGCGTTTGTTTCTGTGTTAAATACCAGTGGGGCGACATCGATGATGCGATTATTGGAAGGTCTGTACAATATAATTCTTCGGGCTTTTTCATACACGATAATTTTGTCTCCATTTTTCGCTTTTTTAAAAAATTCTTGATTTTGTAACTTCTCTCTATCGGTTATGGTGATGACAGAGGGGGATTCTTCGGGCAATTCCATAAATATGGAAAGTTTTTTTACGAGCGCTTTTACTTCATCTGCCGATCCGGCTTGTGGATTGGTGACTACTTTCTGATATTGGGTATACCAGTAGGTTGCTGCACCTGCTCCAGCAATACTGACTAAGATAAGGATTGCTATGACGATAATTTTCCAAGCATTTTTCATACGTGCATTTCTGTTGGACTACTATACTCAAAGAGACGACCAGTGTCTAGTCATAGCGCTACGGTGATCCCGTTTGTGGGCCAAAGCGGACAACTCCTTCGTTCATAATAGATGATATTTGTTGTGATGTGAGTGCGTATTCGTAGACGCGTAAATCATCTATGGTCCCATAAAAATAATCCGATAACACCCCTGCGCATCCACTAGTGTCTACGTCCAATCCAATAAATAGTTGGCAGGTAGAGAAGTCTAAGACAGTAGATTCTGATCCGGTTGTAGGGTCGAGCGCACCGTTTATGTATATACGCATGGTTCCGCTAGCTCTGGTGAATGCTACATGTGTCCATCGTCCGGATTGTATTGCGGTCGTCGAGAATGCAGATGTGCCATCTGCAGCAAACTCAATCTTGCTTGGATTTGTGGGACTAGTTGCATCGATAACCCTGATCAAAATCTCGCTACTTGCGGTTCCATCAGAAGCCATGATGATAGTTCTATCATCGCTTGAGTTGTCGGTCATATAAAACCAAGCAGTATAGCTAAAGTCGCGCGTAGGGAGGGATGGTGATAATATTTGCACATAATCATTTGTTCCATCAAATGAGCCAGCTCTATTGTACTTTCCCGTGGCTCCTCCGACAGGACCCGTGCTGTTTGGGCAAGCATCTCCGTGTTTCGCATTTCCAGATGAGTCAAATACAGAGTCTGTCGAGCAATCATTGGTCCAAGCGGCTTCATCCATTTTCCACCAGCGTGACGGTTTGCCCATATTCATGTCCCAGGCGATTTGAGCGGGAGTGCGTGCATAGTCATATAGTCTGCTATCATCAATAATACCGGTAAAAAATGAATCGTCAGTATTTCTATCACGATATCCAATTGTAGTGTTGTCCACTGATGCGATGTCGTCAAACCATTCAGTGCCATCTGCAGTTCCCGCTGTGGAATTGCCTCCTCCGTTATCAAGTACCCCGTTTATGTACAAGTTTGGTCCAGATGATGATTGTGTTACGGTAACATGTGTCCAAGTGTTTAGAGACACAGTTCTTGTAGATTGTATATTAAACTCATTTGCAGAAGTGTTTTCTCTAAGATAAAGATTTAATCTGTCGGCTGTATCTAACGCAATAAGTAGAAATGAATCTGTTCCCGCATCATCACCCGAAGCAAATATTGCTCTTTGAGTGCCTGCGCCTGCATTAGGATAAATCCAAGCAGAAAATGTGCCATTCGTACTTGATGCATGTGTTTGAGAGAATTTGACACCATCTGTTGAGCCGTTAAAACGAAGTGCGCTTCCATACTTTGCTGGGGACCAAGTGGGATTGCCAGTAAATGAAGCGCTGTTATAGTTATTTCCGCTTGAGTCTTTGGCTGTTGTTCCCGTGTTTTCATCCATTTTCCAGTGTCCAAGGGGGGGATTACAACTTGCAGTGTCTCCCGGCACACAATATTCTCGTGACTGCGATTGTTCGGTGGCGGTAGTAGGAGTGGTGTATGCGACGTTTATCAATACTCGATCAACGTTGGCAACTCTATTTGTCGTCGCGGTGTTTCCGACTGCTGCAACAACTAATCCAAAGTTAGATGCATTTATATCACTTGGGGTCCATGTCGTCCCCCATAAATCAGTAGCACTGCCATAGGTAGCTGCGGCTTCGCCAGTAGGCCAATTCGTACCGGTTGCGGCTTTATTATTGCCGGTTACTGTGCCACTTTTCACTAGGCTCACCACACTATCTCTAGCTTGGCCTGTGCTTCCTCCATTTCTTATTCGTTCAATACTTGCTGTAATGCCCACGATCGTTGCATCTGATGGAATGGCAAATCCAAACGAACTTGCAGAGAGATAGTTTGTGGCAGTGGTGCCGCTTAAGGTTACCGATGCTCTCGTGTTTTCTGAAGCATAAATATTGGTAGGATTAGACCAAGCGATAGATCCGTATCCTGCATCATTTGCACCGCTTGTCGGCGCCGTATCTCCTGTGGTTCCTGCTGTATCAATTGAGCCTTGAGATCCTGCGCCCATCGATGCTTGAAAGCCTCGATTGTATTCTACTTTAATTTGGTCTGCAGTGAGTGCTGTCCGGTAAATTTTTACTTCATCGATATTACCGGCAAATGAGTTGGTGGCATCTGCATCGTCGTCACCAAGTCGAAGTACTTGGTTGTTGGCAAGTGTGCCTGTTGCAGCGAGGCTCGTATCAGAAGCATTAATTTTTCCGTCTACATATAAATCAATACTACTTGTTCCATTTTTTGTCGCGACTATGTGATGCCACTGGCCATCATACAGGTCGGACGTCGAGGTGACGGTATCATCGGGTGCCGGTGTAGTAGGACTCGAAGCTCCCCATGCGGTATCGTCTTTTATACCAAAAACAATATTACCAGAGGTGTTGACATACATCGCATATCCCACAGTTCCTGTATTGGTAATGGTTCCTTTTTTGAGTATGTATTGGGTTTCGCTAGAAGGGTTTGTCGCTGAATCTGAACGTATCCATGCAGATAACGTAAGTTCTTCGCTTGCAGCAAAATCATGATCAGCATCATCTGCTGCTTGTGAAACCCACACCGATCCCGTGCCGTTCCATGCCATGCCAAATTTGCCGGATGGTGTCCATGAAGCGGAAGAAAGAGTAAGGTTGTTCGCATTTATGGAACTATCATAGGCGGTTGTTCCGTTTCCATCATCAAATTTCCAGTGACTTACCGCAGAGCCGACAGGGGATCCGGGGCTTGGATGCCCACCGTTCATATCCTCCAACACTTGAGACGGTGTACGGATATAATTATATAACTTCACTTCATCTATCGCTCCACTAAAAAAATATGAATCTCGCTCACCACCCCCAATAAACCAATTACGAGCACTATCATAATATGAACCCGATCCGTTTACGTTGGTCTGAAACGTTCTAGGAATTCCATTCACATACATTATTGGATCGTTTGTGCTACTGGAGCCATCATATGTAAACATGACATGTGCCCAGGTGCCATTTACCACCTCCTCATCCTGACTTGTCCAATCTGATGATGTGCCAGATCTATCTCTGTATATTGCGGTGTGACCCCATTGATGCTCCACAGTATAGCTAAAATTCTCCCACATAGTAGGATTTACATACGCATCTTGTCCAAAAATATGTCCAAACCCGGTAGCACCAATTTTCGTTTTTATCCATGCACCAACGCTAAATGCTGTGCCGTCAATGTCTTGTGTAAAACTTGTTTGTATTTTGTCATCGACTCCATCAAAGTTGAGGGCTGAGCCGTATTTACCCTGCACCCAATCATTTGTATCCATGGAGCCCTGCAGTGTTCCGGTGTATCCACTTCCAGAGCGATCATACACGGTAGATGTGCCAGTGTTTTCATCGAAAGGGAAGTACATGATTGGACTAGGAGCCCAAGTATATAGTTGGTTAACTTCGATAGAGCTCAACGATCGGTTATATATACGTACATCATCAATTTTTCCGTCAAATAGTGATCCGCTATTTCCCTGCCTACCGATAAGTAAATTTGTAGAAAGTGCAATCGGGGCTTGGGTTATATCTGCGTCGTGATAACCTTTTTGAACGCCATTCACGAATAATTTTGCTTTTGTTGCGCCTGGCTCTGAATCATTAAATACAACTGCGACGTGGTACCAGGAACCTGCAGCGATTGAGCTGCTTGATGAGCATACAGAACCACCCCTATTATTTGTTTCATAACAGATTCTTCCACCCGCTTGTGCATAAAAATTAAATGCATCAGTCGTATCTGTACCTACACCATCTTTACTTACAATCATATATTCACCAGATGTAATTGTATCCGCGTTAATCCACGCACTTATCGTAAAATTTGTAGTCACATCAAGACTGTTGGAGTCGGCAACAAGTACATAATCATCCGATCCATCTAAGTCCCCAGTATTGCCAAATTTTCCGATAGCTCCTCCTGTGGGACCAGTAGAGTTTGGGCAGGCATCTCCGTGATTGTTGTTCCCCGAAGCATCTAAAACAGCGTCGGTTGAGCAGTTGTTCGACCAAGAGGCTTCATCCATTTTCCAATAGCCAACAAGCCCATTCGATAATGTGCTCTGATCTGGCCCAAAAGATGCTGTGATTCCACGATTTGCAGTCGTCTGTAAATAGTCTGCCTTTATCTCACTGGCCGAACGTGCTGATCCATATAATTGTATTTCATCTAAAAAGCCATTAAATCCATTACTTGATCCGTTTCCATCTATTCCGATATAAAAAGTATCAGTATTGGAAAGTGTACCAGAAGCGACAATTGAATTATCTGTTTGATATTGAACACCATCTATGTAGAGAGTTATCGATGTTGTGCCAGTTTTTACAGCTGCAAATTGATGCCATTTGTTATCGTCAAATGCCGTACTGGTTGTCGAGACAGAATCATCGGGGGAGTATGTAGTGTCGTCATCAATACCAAATAAAACATACCCATTTGCATCCATGTACACTTTGTATCCAGCTGCAGAATTGTTGTATTTGGCTAATATAGTTCTTTGTCCGCTGGTTATATCAGGGGTTCGGAACCATCCCTCTAGAGTAAAGTTATCTGTTGCTTTATGATTTAAATCAGCGTCATCAGCAAAGGAAACATAATCTCCCGTTCCATCTAAATATAAACAGTTTCCTGTTTTACATAGTTCATTTGTTTTCCATGTGGCGCCTACTATGGTGCCTGCGCTAAGGTTTGCATTCTCTTCGTGTATACTGGTTCCGTACCCCTCATCCATTTTCATGAGATTGTTTGATGTATTTGTGGTTTCTGATGGGTCAGCAACTTTAAGCACGGTAAGTGTGCGTTGATGGGCGGTAACCGTGCCAGCTGTCGTACGCCATTTCACCTCTATGACGTCACTAGCACCAACGTCTGTTAGGTACGCATGAGTAGTGACTGGATATGAGTCTATGCTCCCTGAGTCATGAGATTCTTCCGTATAAACTTCTCGTTCGGAATGAGCTACTTGTGTTCCTGCTACATACAAAGATACGTTTTGTGTTGAGCCATTTTCATCAGTATTTTTTATAGACGTGCTGAATATTACCAGATATGTGCCTACACCAGGAGTAAGGGTCATGCTTCCTAATTGAGTATCCGTTGTATTTGTTGTGGTTGTATCTGCAGTTGCTGTGGCCTGACTCACATTTGATGCAGTAACTTTTTGTACGGTAAGAGTTCGAGGACTTGCCGTTGCAGTTCCTGCTGTGGTGCGCCATTTTACTTCTATAACGTCGCTCGCTCCTACACCCGCGACATACGCTTGTGTCATGATAGGAAATTCAGTTGATGTAAACGAAGCTTCTGTGTATAAATCGCGCTCGGAATGTGCAACTTGAGCCCCAGCAACATAAATGGAAGCATAGGTATCAGATGCTGCAGAGTTCATCATGTTGCCACTGAAATAGACGATATAGTCACCAGCTCCAGGCGTCAGGGTCATGCTGGTGAGTTGTACATCAGTAAGACTGGTTGTGGTGGGACTGTCCGTCGCTGTGGCTTGTGACATATCGGATGCGGTCACTGGTTGTGCTATAAGTGTGCGTTCGTGCGCTGTGGCGGTTCCCGCTGAGGTTTTCCAACGTACTTCTATAGCTTGACCTGCTCCCACGCTGGCAACATAGGCTTGAATGGAAATCGGATGGGAGCTGATATCACCAGCATCAAAAGATGTATCAGATCCAATTTGTCGTTCGGTATGAGTAATTTGTGCGCCGTTCACATACAAACTTATAAATTGATCACTTCCTCCAGTAGATTTTTTTATTGACGTGCTGAAATATACCAGATAGTCTCCAGCACCTGGGGTGATAGACATGGTATCCATTTGCTCATATGTGGTATTTGTGGTGGTTGTGTCGCTTGTTACCGTAACTTGCGATGTATCTGCGAACACCCTAGGTATTCGAGTGTAAAAAAACCGTATCGACGTGATAACGACAAGTATGCTCAGGGTTATAGCAATTGCTTTGTGAAATCTTTTCATAGAGAAATTCCTCCTGAAGGCGTGCTTTCTGTGGGCGTTTCAGCAGATGGGCTAGCTTGTGGTGAGCCAGATTCGGTTGCGTCAAGATCTGTATCGAGTCCAAGAATGTCCATAAGTGGGGAACTAGACACTGTTTGTTTTTTGTTACCGACTACCACAGCAATCCAATTATACGAATAATTTCTCATGGCAAGGGCATCGAGAGAAATGGTAAAGCCATTTGTCGTTACGTTTGAGACCCCAGCTAGAAATCCTTCTGCTAAAAACGCACTATCAGATGCGTTGGTAATGACTTGAGAAATGGTGACGACAGGAGCAGTGGCAAACGGTGTATCAAAGACTATGTCGACGGATTGTGTGTACTGAGAGATGATCGCGCTTCCTGCCATATTGTCGGGTAAAGTAAGTTGTCCTTTTAGGCTAACATTCCCATCAAAGAATACATTGGAAAGGAATCGCACTGGCCCACGGAAGAGGACTTCGGAAAGGAATTCGATTGCGGATTCTATCGCTGTAGAAAGCGATCCGCTACTTGTGGCAATAGCGCTTTGTGATGCGGAAAGTTCGGCAAGCGCGTTGTATACCAAGTCAAATCTTCTCGATAGTCCATCGCTTTGTATGTCGCTGGCATAGAGAACGCCATTAAATCTAGCATTACCCTCACTGTCGATACTTGCAACGGTCTCATCCGATGCATTTACGATATGAAAGTGTCTAAGAGTATTGGTTTCAAAATTGTTTTGCTGTAATTCGAGACTCTCTATTTTGCTATCTAGCTGCTGAACTGCTCCTGCCAGTACTGCAGTAAGTTTGCTGTAATCGAGATTTTTATATCCAGCTGTATCGGTAATAACCAGCTCTGGAAAGATCTGTTCTACCTCTTGGGCGATAAATCCGAGAGATGCTGCAGTTCCAGTATTGTATTCTCCGTTCCAGTCAAACCGTACAGGTCGTAATTGTCCAACAAGTTCTAATGAGTTGGTTACATCGACTACATTTGTTTTCAGTCGGCCGTCTGATATGGCGGCAGTGTTGTCTGTACAGGCTTCATCTGCGTTGAGATCCAAACAAACAGTGCCTTTTACATCCAACAATGCGTCAGGTGAGAGGTCGCCAATACCCACATTGCCACTGCCTAAAATCGATAGAAGCGATGTGCCCGAGCTGGCACCAGCTACGGACATGACAGTTTCTAGTGCTCCCATATCAGCAACGCCGGTGCCATTTTTTTTGCCTCCCAAGAGTCTGATACCTGTAGCGACAGAATCTGTTGGGTCAGTTGATCCGGTAATACCAAAGAGATCGAGTCCAGGAAGTGCGACATTGTCAGTAATACCCCATACTCTCGCTCTTCCATCATCATCGTTGCCTTCATCGATCATAAAATAGCTGTCAGTATCTGCGTATGTTGTGACACCATGAGCAAGTTCGGTGTCTGACATTGCAAATTTTGGACCAGTTGCACCAGAAAGCTCCAAGCTATAATCTGGGTTAGCGTCGCCTATACCCACATTGCCACCGCTTGTTATAGTAAATCGTGTGGTTCCAGATGCTGAGGCGGTAAATATATCTTGGTCTTCGTCTTGGTCAAAGATAGCAAGCGATTTCCCGATAAGTCCAGTGCCAGTGTTTGATACGTACAGCAAAGAAGTGGGGTCAATTCCAGCGCCTATCCCAACTTTTCCAGAAGTAGCTCCAGTGTTAAGTAGTATGTTTCCAGATAGATAACTTGTGAGTGTCAAATTGTTTGACTCAAATGACTCACCGGATTCTATAGAGAGTGGGCCATAGGATTTGATGCCGCTGGATGTTTGATTGGTAAATAGGAGGTCATATGCAATTGCTACGTCACCCGCAGCGGTAAACTGGTGGGGGAGGGCAGAGGTGATTTGTGTTTCAGATACACTAAATAGTGTCGATGCATCATCTGTGACGTTAAATAAGTTACCAACAGTTCCGTTTGGTCCGATGTTTATTCTAACAAGATCACCTGTTGCTGTGGTGGCGCTTCCTGGAGACCAATCGATGTTTGCAAGTTTTCCTGTAGAAAAGCTGGTAGAGGTTGATGTGAGAGAGAGGCCTGTTCCTGTGGTCAAGCTATCTGCCAGTAGGGTATAGGCTACTGTAGTTGTGTCTGTTGCTGTTTGTGAAATAGATCCATCACTATCAATCTGTATCGCAGTACCATGAAAATATACTGTACCGCTTCCATTTGGATCAATGGTAAGGTTTTCATTGGTATCTTGGGTAGTAATTGTTGGGGAGGTGCTATTTAATCCTAAGATAAGATCCCCCGAAGAAATATCTCCCGCGGTTCCATCTAAAATAATTAATGCACTTGCTGTGGCAGTGGTAGATCTTGGCTCTGAAGCAGTGCTTCCCAACATGATGCTGCGATCCACGACGGGGTAGGGGTAAATCACATTATTTGTTTGGGTAAATAAATTTTCTCCATTGGCACCAACTTGTCCCGTAGATCCTGTTGATCCGGTCGGTCCACCTAATCCTGTAGCGCCTGTGCTTCCCGTGGGACCACTATTTCCTGCAGCGCCAGTCGCCCCAGTGGTGCCTGTAGGGCCAATTTCACCTGCACTTCCTGCATTTCCCGTAGCGCCAGTAGCACCTGATGGCCCATTTGTTCCTGCACTTCCTGCGGTTCCTGTGGATCCCGTCGATCCCGTGGGACCACCACTTCCTGTGGATCCCGTCGATCCCGTGGGACCACTGTTTCCAGCACTACCCGTAGCACCAGTTGAGCCTGTAGGACCACCTGAGCCAGCAACTCCTGTCGCACCACTTGCACCTGTTGGACCACCGTTACCAGTAGCACCAGTAGATCCCGTTGGTCCTGTGTTTCCCGCACTTCCTGTAGCACCAGTAGATCCAGTGGGTCCATTCGAACCGGCATTTCCAGTTGCTCCTGATGCTCCAGTAGGTCCAGTATTTCCTGCTAAACCGGTAGCACCTGAACTACCTGTGGGTCCTGAGTTTCCTACAGATCCAGTGGCCCCAGTGCTTCCCGTTGGTCCACTATTTCCAGCCACACCGGTTGCACCGGTAGTTCCTGTTGGTCCTGCAGATCCCGCAGTTCCCGTAGCACCACTTGAACCAGTTGGACCACCATTTCCGGTAGCACCAGATGCTCCCGTTGGTCCACTATTTCCAGCCACACCTGTTGCACCGGTAGTTCCTGTTGGTCCTGCAGATCCCGCAGTTCCCGTAGCACCACTTGAACCAGTTGGACCACCATTTCCTGTAGCCCCCGTCGAACCAGTCGGACCAGAATTTCCAGCGGTTCCTGTGGCTCCAGTAGAACCTGTAGGTCCACTGTTTCCAGCAACACCTGTAGCACCTGTAGTTCCCGTTGGCCCTGCATTACCCGTGGCACCCGTAGCTCCTGATGGACCACCGATTCCAGTAGACCCAGTAGATCCTGACGGACCTTCTGAACCAGCCACACCTGTAGCACCTGTAGATCCCGTTGGACCGCTAGATCCCGCAGTTCCCGTAGCACCACTTGAACCAGTTGGACCACCGGTACCAGTAGCACCAGAAGCACCGGTTGGTCCTGAATTACCAATTCCTCCCGTAGCCCCCGTTGAACCAGTTGGGCCAGAATTTCCTATAGATCCAGTGGCCCCAGTGCTTCCCGTAGGTCCACTGTTTCCAGCAACTCCTGTAGCACCACTTGCACCAGTTGGACCACCATTTCCGGTAGCACCCGTTGAACCAGTCGGACCAGAATTTCCAGCAACTCCCGTGGCTCCTGTGCTACCAGTTGGCCCAGTATTCCCAGCACTTCCAGTAGCGCCTGTGCTTCCCGTGGGACCACTGTTTCCAGCAACTCCAGTAGCTCCTGTGCTACCAGTTGGTCCCGTGTTTCCCACTGAACCTGTCGCACCAGTAGATCCTGTTGGTCCACTATTTCCAGCAGTTCCTGTTGCTCCACTAGCACCCGTCGGACCATTGGAACCGGCATTTCCCGTCGATCCACTTGCACCTGTTGGGCCTGTGTTTCCCGCTGAACCTGTCGCCCCTGTAGATCCAGTTGGACCAAAATTTCCAGCTGTACCAGTAGCTCCAGTACTTCCTGTAGGTCCACTATATCCAGCACTACCTGTGCTACCTGTAGAGCCAGTTGGTCCGGAAGTTCCAGCAACTCCTGTGGCGCCTGTGCTTCCCGTGGGACCACTGTTTCCAGCAACTCCAGTAGCTCCTGTGCTACCAGTTGGTCCCGTGTTTCCCACTGAACCTGTCGCACCAGTAGATCCTGTTGGTCCACTATTTCCAGCAGATCCAGTTGCTCCACTGGCACCCGTTGGCCCTGTGTTTCCAGCGGTACCTGTGCTACCTGTGCTACCCGTTGGTCCACCATTTCCTGTTGAACCCGATGCTCCTGTAGGGCCGGAGTTTCCTGCGGTTCCTGTCGCACCACTTGCGCCGGTTGGGCCAGCATTTCCTGTTGTACCAGTGCTTCCCGTTGGCCCTGTGTTTCCCGCACTTCCTGTAGCACCAGTAGATCCTGTGGGTCCATTCGAGCCGGCATTTCCAGTTGCTCCTGATGCTCCAGTAGGTCCAGTGTTACCAGCTACACCAGTTGCACCGGTAACTCCTGTGGGTCCAGCATTTCCCGTCGCACCACTTGCCCCAGTAGGACCACTATTTCCAGCATTTCCCGTCGCACCACTTGCACCTGTTGGTCCGGAATTACCTGCAATTCCAGTTGCCCCCGTACTTCCTGTCGGTCCAGAGTTTCCTGCTGTTCCCGTAGAACCGGTGGTTCCAGTTGGTCCATTAGATCCTATATTTCCTGTTGCTCCACTTGCACCCGTTGGACCTGCAGTACCTGTTGTTCCAGTACTTCCACTAGGCCCTCCAGAACCTGCAGCTCCAGTAGCGCCGCTGTTACCTGTTGGGCCGTTAGATCCTGCACTACCTGTAGCACCAGTTGTGCCTGTAGGTCCATTGGAACCGGCACTTCCTGTTGCCCCAGAAGCTCCCGTAGGTCCGGAATTACCAGCAACTCCTGTAGCCCCTGTACTTCCAGTAGGTCCTCCAGAACCTGCAGCTCCAGTAGCGCCGCTGCTGCCTGTTGGTCCTTGAGTTCCTGTTGCTCCAGTTGCACCCGTTGGACCATTCGAACCAGCGATACCTGTACTACCTGTGGATCCTGTTGGTCCGGCATTTCCTGTAGAGCCTGTATTTCCCGTGGGACCGATTAAACCAGTAGTTCCTGTTGCTCCAGTTGCGCCGATTTCTCCTGTAGTGCCAGCTGTTCCTGTGGCTCCTGTTGCTCCACTTGGGCCCCCGCCACCTCCACCACTACCTGTTCCTGTCGCTCCTGTAGGTCCAACTGGACCTAACTCTCCATTCGTTCCGTTTGTTCCATTGTTACCATTCGTTCCGTTGGTTCCTGAAGCTCCAGTGGGGCCATTGATGCCATTTTTACCTGAAGTGCTGATTGGTATGGTGGATTCAATAATTTTTGCAACTTGATCTGCGATAGTTTGAATAAAATTTTGATCAATTGTGATAGATGAAGCATTCGTTGCTTGAGGTGGTACTGTTCGTGCATTGCCAAATTTCAAGCCTGCCACTTGGAGACCAATGATTCCTATTCCCAATAAAAATATAATAATGATTGTGGCTATATAAAACGAATTATGTTTTTGTGATGTATTTTTTTGATATATTTCTTTATCTTCTGTTATATTTGTTGGATTGAATGAGTTGATGCCTGAAGGTGAAACTGCTGGAGCCAAAACTGTAGCGGGAATTTGAGGCACTTTTGTGGTATTTGAAATGTTGACCGCATCTACAGGAATTCTTTGATATGTCGTGCGCTCTGTCAGCAATGCTGAGATCGCTGATTTTTGGAATCGTCGTGCTCCTCCAGGAGTGCGTGAACTTGTGATTAGTCCTGCTTTTTCCCAACGTAGTAATGTGCTCGTTGAAATGCCCAAAGCTTTCGCTGCTTGAGCAGGAGAGAAAGCTTCCACGTTTGGTAAAATCGGTGAGGCTATCGGGGAAATTGATTGAATTTTTTGTAAATTTTCTTCGCTGAATAAATGAACTCCTTCCGTGTCTGTGGCTACTTCGATTTTTTGTAATTTAACCCAACGACGAAGCGTGCTTTTAGAAATTCCAAGTCGTTTAGCAGCTTGGCTTATAGTATAGATTTTATTGGTAGGATTTAGCGTCATGATGTTATAGGGTTATAATGCACTTATTATTTCTTGAAGCTGAATTTTGAGCTTCAAATGAATATACTTTGGATGGGTTTGCGAAGCAAAAATCATAGGCCTAGTACCATTACACGGTCTAGGCTAATTTATGTCAAATTTGAGTGGGAGAAATGAGGGTATTAAGGCTGAACTATAAGATACAACGTATGAAGAATTATAGGTCTAAATAACTTATTAAAGTATTCATTCGTTCATCTAGCCCGTCACATAGGGATTTTTCATGAATGCTTGTTTTGCCTCAGAGAGAGCAAAATCTGCGTTGTGTTGATCTCTACTGATTTAACGTCGTTTTACATATCCTATAGATATGTATAAGATCGATCAATTTATGATCCACCAGTTGAAGTTTATGGAGCTGATCATGGATGTGTCTATAGCCACTATGAACCCAACCCCTGGAAGTTTTTGCTTGACGTAAATGACACGATTGCCGGTACTAGAGAGTGGCGTCAGATAGATGAGTGAGCTTTGTGCAACTTCACTGGAGAGTACAGTAACCTCTGTGAAGTTGGCTGGCAATAATCCTGTACCTACAGTGTTGTTTGGTATTGCGGATACTGTAGATACTTGTGTGTCTGTGGCTATGTTTAGTTTTTTGATTGTCGCAGCCCCTGAAGCAGTAATATCATCTGCAACACTGAGGTTTCGTGAAGATAGGGTACCGGCGAATGTAGCACTCCCAGAGGCATCAATAGATGCGACGGTGACACCTCCTGCACCCTTGATGAATAATTGTCCAAAGCCTGCAGATGGTGTGGCAGAAGCCGAAGCATCTAGCGCGGGAAGTTGTGATAGGTCAAACGTGAGATTGCCTCCATTTATCGGAGATATTGTTGATGCTCCAAGTATTCCATCTATTTTAGTATCGCCACTGACGAATAAGTTTCCACGAATAAAGATACGGTTGTATATATCTGCAATAAATGTGCCGTCTAATATATCAACATTTGCGAGTTTGCTTCGTTGTATATAGAGTGTTTCGCCGATAGTTTCGATAACGTTTTGTGCAAAATGTATCATTCCGTCAACGAGTAGTGATCCGGTGATGGATGTTTGCGATAGCAACGTATCACCCAAGACAAAGAGATTTGTGTTTACGGTAACATTACCATCGGTTGTGGTAACTGCGTTCCCAAGTGATGCACTTTGAGTGCTTTGTGGAGTTGGGGTCGGATATATAGTTGTTGGAGTTGCGCCTATGGTCGCGACTGCATCTTGAATACTTTGAAGCCTTGAATTCAAGTTTCCAAAGCTGCCGGTGATGTTGTCAGCGTATAGTGTACCCGATACTGACGCATCGTTTGTTTGTACATCATTGGCAGTAAGTGTGCCTGCGACAGAGGCATCTCCCAGAACCGTAGTCGTGTCCACGATAAGGTCGCCAAATGATCCGCGTTGCGCAGCTAATTCACCAGCAAACGTGGCATTACCACCCGCATCAAAGCTTGCTACCGGTTGGTTGGTTTCATTGGTTATCACAAGATTTTGTTGATCGTTTAGGTTTACTTCTATATTCCCATCTGAGGTGAGCGGGGACACTACACTTGTTTTTATAGTATCGATTTGTGCGACAGGCGAAGTGATCGATTGAGTTGCAGTGATGGTGCGGAATGCACCGGTGATTCCGTTTATTATGCCCGTTTGTATTCTTGCGATAGAAGCTGATGCAAATCCTGCGATATCTTCTATTGCTATGCCATTTTGATCATGAATTACATATGAGCCCGTTGGAGATTCTTCAATGGTAAAGTTACCAGTCATAATCGGATTATCTGGGTCGGTGTTTGGATCCCACGCGCCTTCGTTGGGAATAAATAATCCGTTTCTATCACCCTGTCGATAGTTTGACCATTCCGCAGCATCAAATCGTGGGGCAGTGAGACGATATGATACTTTACTTGGAGCAGAAGTGAATATGGAAAGTTTCATGTGATCGTGATCAAGTGAGTACCATGATCGGACTGATGATGATGGGGAAAGAAGAACTATCAATTGATCGATTTGTTTAGATAGATCTGTCGTGCGTGCAAATAACCACAAATCCGAACCTTCTGGCGCGGTGTTGAAGTCAATCACGGTCCGATAACCGATTTCAGCAACGCGTTCGGTTGTGTATACGATGCCTGTGGTTTCTTCTTTTACCCCAGTCATACTTGCCATGTAGGTGGCGTATTGCTTACCTTCGATAGTATATGGAGGGTCGACGGTCGCTACGTCTAGTTTTCCTGCACAGGTTGATGCGTTTGTGCTGACACAGACAGATGCCACTGCTGCGTTACCATTGTTACCTAGGATGATTGTTCCCGTGCCTGCATTTACTGTGATATTTCCGTTGGTTGCAGTTCCTGAGACATCTTTTGAGCTTATTTCAAATGCTCCGCTACTTCTGATGTTTCCGTCAATGGCTATAGCGTCTGTACCTCCTGCAACGTCAATAAAGTACCCAGTGGTAGATCCAACGTCAAAGAGCTTTTCGGTGTATAAATCTCCACCATTTGTGAGTCGCATTTTGGTTACACCCGATGCGGATGCGGCAATAATGTCTGTATTCTCATACTGATCAAATATCGCAGCAGCTCTTCCTGTTGTGTATCCTGCTGATAGTGGGTTGGACACCACGTGTAGTTTGGCAAGTGGTCTGACTATATTGCCTATGCCAACATTTCCGTTACCCAACATAGTAAAGCTTGCTGTGTCATTTAGGTTTGCTATTTGAAAGACAGTTTCCGCACTAGTGCCTCCTTGAGTTGATGTAATAGCAAGATCAATAGCTCCTGTAGCACCATCGGATCTGCCACCAACAAATTTTATGGCTGGTGTAGTGTCTGTTGGATTAGTTGCACCAATAATGCCACGGATGGATAAAGCTTGTGCGTCACTTTCTGTAATGGCCGTAAATTCAGCACCACCAGCTGTGGAGGAAAGGGGTGCTATTTTTAAGATAACATCGGTTTCTGCATATGTTGTTAAACCATGAGTGATATCACCATCGGACATTGCAAAACTTGGGTCACTGGAAGCTGGTGCAGAAATTTCGAGTGTATAATCTGGGGAACTATCCTGAATACCAACTTGTCCAGCGCCGTCAATTACGAATGGACTTGTATCGCCCGACACATCATCAATTCTCATAGCCAAGTTATTTGTGCCTGTTGCGTAGTGTTTGATATAAAGCGAGGTGTTTGCGTTCGCAGTTCCAGAGTTTAGAATATTTAATAGTGAACCGGTGTTTGAGCTTGCGCCCGTGCCGTCTGATAAGGAAATATTTGTGAGATCGCCGGTAAAGTTAGCTGCTGCAGAGCTTAACACTGATAATCCTTTACCTGAGGTAAGGGCGTTTGCATTGAGTGTATATGCATCTGTCGCGGTGTTTATGGCTGTTTGATTGACAGATCCATTATTTTCGATGGTAAATCGTGTGACTCCAGAAGCAGATGCGGTGAAGATAGCCTGATCACCGCGCTCATCAAGTATGGCGAGTGCACCTCCTGTGTGCGCTCCTTGGACAAATAAGAGCGATGGGCTGGTCATAGAAACGCTTACATTGTCAATTGAACCATCGAACGTGTTGGTTGGGGTAAACTCTAAGCCAGCCGTAGTTGCTGCGACAAATGTTTGTGTTGATGTGGTGTTTGTAGAGACTGCTGCGCCTGCGGTGCCACCAACCGATGGGGTGACGGAACCGGTCGTGACACCGCTTACAGTGAAGGTAACGGTATAGGTTTCCAGCGGTACAGTTGGCGTTGTTTGAGTAAGGGTAGTGGTGCCAGTTGTGTGCGTCGCTGTTCCAGCAGCAATACTCCAACCAGAAGTGGTGGTCCACGCTGATGTGTCGTTGAATTCGCCATTATATATAATAGGATCTCGTAGTTGTGTTTCTCCTTGAGAAACGAAATTTCCGTTGTCTGCGTTCAAATATATCAATGCACTGACTGTAGAAGTGAGACTTGGGTTGTCTGTTGGGCTGAAAATGCTACTTCCTAGTGCAATACTTCGGTTCACAACAGGGTAGGTGTAGATAAGATTATTTGTCTGGTCAAATAGGTTTTCACCGTTAGCTCCACGCTCTCCTGTTGCTCCTGTTGCTCCAGTAGTTCCAGTCGGACCATTTGCTCCTGTGGCGCCAGTGGAACCTGTGCTTCCGGTCGGTCCTGCATTGCCTGTGGCGCCCGTTGAACCAGTGCTACCTGTTGGTCCGCTTT
>JAGORV010000011.1 GCA_018062625.1 Candidatus Woesebacteria bacterium | reverse complement strand
GTATGACCGGACGCACACATGACCTTGCCGCCTTCACGCTTCTTAACGCCGCGTTCATCTATATGCATGCACCTCAGATGACACTAGCCACAGCGATCTGCGCCTTTGGCGCAAACATGATCGGGGGACTTCTGCCTGATATCGATGACGCCAGCGCAGACATATGGGACAAGGTACGCGCAGGGTCACTGCTTGCGCGCATCATCAAGCCTATCGTCGGCAGTCATCGTATGTTTTCGCACTCTATCATCGGCATGGCGATCATCGGATTTCTTCTCAAACACTTGCTTTCTGCTATGGGCACAGTGTTGCTTGTCGACATGAATATCATCTGGTGGTCAGTGATGATAGGGTACCTGTCTCACCTACTTTCTGATTCGCTTACCTCTGAGGGAGTTCCGTGGCTTCTGCCCCTGCGTATGCGATTTGGTTTCCCACCTATACGATGGTTTCGCATAAAAACTGGGGGCTGGGGAGAAAGCTTATTGTTTGTTCCGCTCCTCATGGCAGCCAACGGATATCTTTTCTATACCTATTATCAAACCTACTACGTGTTCTTCCGCACTCTCATCAAATAACTTCGTCTCTAGCCAAATCCACTCAAATCATGAGAATATATGTGTGATATAAAACACTATTTATAAGGAGGTGAGATTTATGAAATCGATGACTTGTAAAGATATGGGTGGTCCATGCGATACAGCAATCATGGGGAATACCCCAGATGAAATCGTGCAAGGTGGCATGGTGCATCTTGAGGCGACCAAGGATACAGATCCAGCGCACAAAGCTGCCTACGATATGATGAAGGGTGCAGAAACCAATCCTGAAGCAGCCAAAAAATGGTTCGAAGAATTTGGAGCCAAATTTGCAGCAGCACCAGACGTAGCGTAAATTTTATTTTGTATAAAACTAAAAACAGCCCGCACTCTGCGTGGCTGTTTTTTATGCATCGCAAGGCGCGTATCATGACAGTATGAACAACAATCTGATTATTCATGCTATCCCTAGCGAACTCATACCCCTGTATGTACTCGTATGCGGTGCCATTGTCACCATATGGTTTTTAAATGGACTACTTAACCCATTTATTGACGCGGTACTGGCCATAGTCAAATGCGCAATTGATTCTATTCTCACATTATTTTTCCGTCCAATACACAAACTAAGCGATGCTTTAGATAAACGTATCAGACTCCCCATTCGAAAATTTAAACAACGCTTCTCTTTCAAGGTGGTCACCCGAATCTACTTCACACTCGGCATACTAGTTCTCTATGTGGACCATCTACTGGCGACTAGAATATTTAATATGGATGAAACTGCATTATATTTTCCAATGGTCATTTATGAAAAAACATATTGGGTGTCACTCTATGCACTTCTGGCTAGCGGATGGCTCATCTTTGCAGCAGAGTTACGCTTTGTGGGCCAATTATTTACATGGTTTGGAAATTTATTTGATAAAGATTTTCAGGTAAATATTTTGATTTATAAATAACACATTCAAAATATTCTGTGCACGTCCTCTAATATAGGCTTCATGTCAAAAAATAATTTTTGGCAATATTCGAAAATCATCTTCTAAGATCAGAATGGATTTATGGAGGATCATAGTTAGTATTTAATACTCTATACCCTACGATACACCATAGGGATCTATAGGAACTCCTGATGGTGTAGAGCTGTTTGGATCACGATCCCAATCTACTGACCCACTCGTATTTGGAATGGTCATATTTTCATCTGTGCATCCTTTGGGGACAGACACGGTCGCAAATATCTTTCTCCAGTCCCCTAGCTCCAAAGCCATTTTGTAAAATTCAAAATATTCTTCGTTATACGCATCTCTTCGCTGCCGAGGCTCACCCACATAATCTAAATTGATTTTCTCCGCCAAACCTGGAGTATCGTTAATCTGCAACATATACACAGCATCGTCACGATACGCTTCATACATCTTCCACTGTAAATCTGATCCCTTTTGGATATACCAAGGTTCTATAAGTTTGAAATCCCAACGGTTCATAAATTTTTTTTGCATGACTAACCATTTCGTCTCTTCAGATATATAAGCGCGCATACCAGATATATATTGATCGATAAAATTTTTCACTTCCTCTGGAGTATAACGAGTATTGGGGTATGTATTGAGAAATTCCGCATAACCTAAAAATGAGTTTTTATACGAAATCAGAGATGGATTTACGTGCAAACAACGATATTCAAAAATTTGATTTGATTCAAGCGCTAACGTATGAAGTTTATATAAATAAAAACATCCCAAGCAGAAGAAAATAATTAATAACATCCAAAACAATTTCATATTTTTTTCTAATTAATCAATCATATCTAATTAAGATCATACTCATTTATCCCTACAGTTCAATTAAAACTCTGACTAATATATTTCTGAATTACCTCAACGACTTTTAAGATCCTGTGAATTTGTGTTTCACATATAACAAAATTCGTACGTATTCTTAATAATTCGATCGTTCTTCATATTTTCTAATACCCAGTATGATATATGTAAATATTGATACTTCCTGTGTAATATTTATGTTTTATCAGAATCAGAAAGTTCAGCAAATTTCGCTGCCATTGTTGGATTGTTCTTAGTGAGACGCTTAACTGAAACAGTCTCCACCTTGCTTCCAGCTGTAAGAAGATGTTTGTTGGATAAACGAAGTGCTTCCTTTATGCCTTCCAGCTTTTTTATCGTCGCGTCAATACCGTCCATTGCTTCTTGAAATTTACCACTAGATTCCTTTACATTCTTCATAAAGCCGTCTTGAAATAACAGTAAATCTTCTTCGAAACTAGTAATGTCAATATTCTGCGATCGAATGAGAGCAAGTTCGGACTTGTATTGTATTGAATTCAGTGCCGCATTGCGTAGTACAGTAATTATGGGAATAAAGAATTGTGGTCGAACTACATACATTTTTGGGTATTTATGAGACACATCAACAATCCCGGCGTTATATAGCTCATTTTCAGGTTCCAATAATGTAACCAGGACAGCATATTCACATTCTTTCTCCGATCGGTCTTTATCTAGTTCACGCAAAAAGTCATCGTTTTTATGTTTTGTAGCGGTTTCATCACCCTCATTTTTCATTTCAAACATGATTGAAATAATTTCATTGCCTACGTCATCGGTTTCTCGATATATATAATCTCCTTTGCTGCCAGTTCGAGAATCATTATCTTTTTCAAAATATGCACCTTGAAATCCTATGGAGCGCAACTTGTTAAATTCAATCTCGCAGTGTTGCTCAAGTGTCTCGCCAATCATTTTTGTACTCATTTTTGATTTCATATCTTTCAACCGTTCAATTGTCTCGTCTTTTAGCTTCATGTCGCCATCGTATTTTTCTTTCATCGAGGCTTCGCGTAACCTTGCTTCTACTTCTTTGATTTGAAGGGTAGATTGGAGTTCATCGCGTTGTTTTTCAATCACGCTGACCGCCTCAGTGAGAGCAATTTTTTTTTCTAAGTCCTTACTGTTAATTTTTGATTTTAGATCGGCAAGTTCGACTTCTTTCTTCGCTAATTCATTTTGCAATGTATTTTTGACATTGGATTCAGCTAGTTTGACAGCGCTTTCTTTTTCTTTTTCTGCTAATTCCAGACGCTCATGCAGTTCTTTATTAAACACATGATCACGAACCTGCTTCAGTATGTCAGCAAATCCAGCCTCATCGACTTTAAAAACTTTTTTACAATTAGGACATAAAATATCGTTCATAATTATTTTATATTTAATTACTCCCCCACACTCCCGCCAAAATTTCTTCAATCCGCTTTTGAGCTTCGATTTTGAGCAGTCGCACACCCTCTAAAGCCTGCATTTGCTTCTCTAGTTTTTCTATGATCTGATGTTGAGCCTCAAGATTTCCTAGAAAAGGAACTGGAAACCCCTTCATATACTCTGCAGAGACCTTAATCATGCTAGGTGTCCCACCTTCGGGAACAATGCCAAAATATTTTCTCCCAATTTGTGAATTAAATAAAATTACGGCAAATTTGGGAATAATTTTAGAAGGATCAAAAACGACTCTTGTCAATAAATCCGGAAAAACAATGGTATCTGGCGGAGTTGATGCAATTGCAGCCAACGCCACCAATTCCTTTGTATTACCCCTGCTGTAGAAAAAATCGTCTTCTCTAACGAAGTACTTATCGATATTGTTTGTCATTTCACTTGTATATTTGACGGCATCAAAATCAATTTTTCCATTTTTTAAACAACTCAATGAGAGCACCTTTTGTTCACCACCATTGCATATAGGTGACCACCCATTTTTGGTATCAACAACAGCTTGTCCTATGGGCGATAGATTTTCATTGTTGTAATCGATTATCAGTTCAAAACCATCTTCTATCTGCTTAGCCCCTTCAATCATCTGCTTTTTCTTTTCGATTTTTTCTACAATATCCTTTTGGATCTCAAGTGAAGGGAGTGGAATTTTAAACTTGCTTAAAAATTCAGCTCCTGCTTCATTTTTAATTCCGCCTGCTTTTTCAATATTTACGATTTCCAAAAATTTTGACGACCTTAATACAAGTAATAAATATTTTGGATTAACTACCGTCTCATTTATTGAATAAATCTGGTAATGCGTTGAACAAACTAAGTCAGACGGACTTATTGCAACAGCACCCTGATGAACATTTATTTTTGAAGTAATCAAATCTCCTGCTTCAGATTTATATAAATCCATTCCAGTTTCTCTTTTTTCTCTGATATGAATTTTTCCATCACCAAAGGATATTTTTTCTACAACATCAAAATCACCTTGAAAATCATCTTGCTTAATTTTTTCATATTTAGGGGTAATAAGCTCTGAAATTTCAACTTGCGGATATTGAAAACCTTTTCTCAAAATTTCTTCGAGTTTCTGCAGTTTTTCGTCCTTCTTTAAAACCTTCTTATCTAAGTTTCTCAAATACTCCCGGGCGATATCCATTTGCAAAGCATTTTTGGTGTCAAAGTACGCGAGAATTTGCAATGCAATTTTTGGATCAGCTTTTTGCAGTTCTTCATATCTTTTCTCAATCTTTGAGCCGTTTTTTATTTCCACGTCTTTTAGAGTTTCTTGCCAGTCTTTTATTTGTTCATCCGAAAAACTACTGCGATAGTTTTGGAGATTAAAATGATAAGAATGCGCTTTTTCTATCGCCTTAGCGATTTCGTTGTCAATTTGACCTTCAATAATATTGTCGAACTGCCATAATTTTTCGTCGTATGTTTCCTTGCTGATTTTTTTGCCAGAAAGTTTTTTATCTAAATCTTCAACAAGTTTTTCTCGTTTTATATTATTCTTTTCTTTGGTCTTTTCACTTACTTCTTTTTTGATTCTCTCCGCAATACGCGGATCAAGCGTTTCTATTTGTTCTTTGGAAATACAAAAGCTATGCTTGGTATCTTGTGGTTTTTTGCCTAGTTTTACTTCGTTGAAAATTTCTAACAATTCAGGAATTTGACCATTCGCAATCGCTTTACGATTTGTTCCCATTGAAAAACCGTCATTTTCAATTTTGTAAAACCAAACAAAGCTAGTCGGCTGGCCTTTTTCAAAATATAAAATAGAAGTTTTGGCACCTTGCCCGCTTTTACTGACAAATACACCCTGTGGAAGTGAAATAACCGCTCGCAAATTTGCTTCATTCAAAAGAATTTTGCGAAGAGCCAAGGCGCTACCTTGCAACCAAGTGAGAAATCCTTCGGATACAACAACTGCGCATCGTCCACTAGTTTTTAGCAGATCAAACATCAACTTCACAAACAAAATCGTGGTTTCTGACTCTTTCGAATATTCTTCCCAGACATTTGGATATGCCGGCTGATCGCGCTCTGCACCAAAAGGTGGATTAGCGATAACCACTGTTTTGCTTCCTGCATCTGTTGATGGGTCGTATATTTTTAATGAATCACCCCTCTTTATATTTTGTGGATTAAGACCGCGGATATACATATTCACTGCTGCCATCTTTCGAATTCTTCTTTGATACTCAATTCCACCAATGCCTGCACGATAAAACATATTTGCCACGTTTTCCGAAGGCATTCGTCTTGTTCTTTGTGCCTTTCCAATAACATAGTCGTACGCATCAAAAAGAAAACCAGCTGTGCCACAGGCGGGATCAAAAATAGTATCAGTAAAATCAGGGTCAACCATTTGTACCATCATCTTACGAATATGATCAGGTGTACGATATAAACCAAGATCTTTTGTTCCGCCTGTTTCAGAAAGAGCAGATTCAATTGCGTCTCCTAATAAATCTGACTTAAGTAGTAGTTTTTCATCAATATCATTTACCAAATCAATGACTTCAGACATTACACCACTACCCTTGCCGTCATCATCTGTAAGATCTCCGGCAAAATTAGAATTTAAATAAACAGCCTCCATCAATGAAAGTTGATCCTGTATCTTTTGTGGTAGATTACCACTCACTACAGCTCTAGCCTTGGTGAGGATTATAGAATAAAATGGAAAAATATTTTTGTTTAGTTCCGATAAAATCTGCTCACCATTCAAAGCAAGCAAGTGTGAGAAAAGCAAACGATAATTTTCACCAGTAAAAAGCTCACGAAGAGGTTTAAATACCTCATCTTGTTTTAGTTTAGCCTCAAAAATACGTAAAAGTAAAAGTTCAATTATGTATTCTACCCGTTCGACTGGCGTACCAGCAGGCCGAAGCTTGTTGTGAAGCCTTTTGAGTATATTATTGGTTTCACTATCTGCGTAATGTGTTGTTGATCTAGCCATAGTTTATACCTTAAATGTTATTTGTAATTCCTCAAATACTTCTGGGAAGCGATTATCAAAGATTTGGTTTACTCCTTGATAATCCATTCCGATAATTCTTGCAAAGACTGGATTGTTTAATACTTCTTGAGCGCTTGTTTTTTTCTTTTCCACAATATTTGCCGAAACGATATCTTTCATATCTCGTAAAATCTGAATTTGTTTGTCGTTGAAACTATATGTTTTGATATAGGATTCAAAACCCTTTTCTACACGTTCTTTCGGTGTTGGAATTGATTTGATTTTTAGCGCATGCAAGAAAAAGTCCCAGACTGACCCTTGTTCAAAATCGTAGATTTTTTGCAGTTGTCCTTCGTCTAGATATACACTTGGATTTCTTGTCCATGTTTTTATATCATTAATCTCTTTTTCGCTTGGTTCGTAGTTTTGATCTGCTTTTGCTTTTTCTTTTAGCTCAACAACTTCTGGTGTAGCGTTTTTGTTTAGTTCATCTTCAAAAACAGCTTTAGCCTGTTCAATGGGGATATTATCAACAACTTGAATTTTGTCACCATGTAAATATACCCGCTGAATAAGATGTGCTGGATCTGGATTATCAATAATGCCGGATTGACCAGTTCCATGTGTTCCCGAACCAGTTCCTTGACTAGTTGTACCACCAGCCATAGAAATAATTTTTTTGTTTTCCTTTTCGGTGCCTTTGCCTGTATCTTCCATTTTTTGACAAAGCCCGACAAAATCCAAAACTTTAAAACTAAATTTTCCTGTCTTGGGATCAAGGCGAACACCACGACCCAGCATTTGAATATATTTACCGACTGACTTTGTAGGATTGGCAAACGCAATATATCGAACACATGGAATATCAACACCGGTACTCATAATATCCACTGATACGGCGACAAAGGGTTTGTGATTTTGATCCTTAAACCACTTTTTGAAAGTCGCATTGAGTTCATCGTTTTCTGAAATTATTGCTTCGGCATATCTCGGTGAAAGTTCATCTTCACCTGTCTTGAATACTTGATTAATTGCTTTTACAAGTTGCACAGCATGAGCTTGGCTAACACCAAACAAAATAACCTTCTCACCATATTGTGTATTAGCCTTGAGCTCTTCGGCTACACGCATGCAATTATCCCAAGCGATAAACTTTTTATTTAACTGCTCGAGTTTGATTTTCTTTTCTTGATCCAATTTTACCAATTCATCGGTTTGAATATCGACATAATGATCAAAATTTACACCAACTTCGCGCGCGATTTTTGTCAGCTCTGTTTCGATTGACAAAACAGTATATGGTGCCAAAAATCCCTCCTCAATTCCACGAGTAAGGTCAAATTGATAATCTGGCTCACCAGATTCACAACCAAACAAACGATAGGTATCCAAAATTGCCAAATCTTCGTCTGGAATTTCTATACCATCTTTGGCAACTGCTTTTCTTGGCGTAGCCGTAAGACCAACACGTGGGCATAGAAAATGATCAAAAATAAGTTTGCGATTGATATTTATGGAGCGGTGGCACTCATCAACAATGATCAAATCATAAAATGTGCTAGGAATATTTTGATAAATATTTTCTAAAGTATCAACAACAATAATATGAATTTGTGCATTCTTGTATTGCTTGTAGTTGCCGGATGTAATGCGAACAGCTGAATATTCTTTACTAATAAGTGAAAAGCCGTCATTTAATGACTGCTCGGCAAGCATTACACGATCAACAACAAACAAAATTCTCTTTGCCATGTTGTATTCCAAAAGCGCTTTTGAGAAAGCAACCATTGTGCGTGTCTTTCCAAGACCGGTTGCCATATGCACAAGCATTTTTTGCTTGCCTTCCTTGTACTTTTGAATAAGTGTCTGAATACACTCCGTTTGATAATAGGTTTCTTTGCCATGGCTCGGATTTATACCGCCAGCGATACCTTTATCAATAGTGATTTCTCTGTCTAAATTGATTTTCTTTGTTTGCTCAATTTTGAGTTGCATTTCTTCAAGCGACATCAGGTTGTTAACCTGTCGGAATTCGCCAGCTTCTAGACCTTTCCACTGTGTATCATAAAAAAGCATGCGTTCCGGCGAGCAAGCATATAGAAAACGGGGTTTTAAAATCGCGGAGTATAGCGAACGTAGCTTGGTAAGCGCTTTCTTCTCGTCTTCAAATTTATTTTCAAAAATAGCAACAATATTATGATTCAAATCAATTAGTGTGATGTCAGGTTTTATGCTTTTGCGACCTTCAAATTGTTTTTGTTGTTCTGGAGTTAAAGTATATTCTTGTTGATAAAGCAACGTATCACCGACATTCCAGCCAAGCTTTTTTAACTCTTCTATTATTTTCAAATCTGCGTCTGTTGCTTCGTTAATCTTTACCATATATATTAAAAAAATTAAATATCAACTAATGCTTCAAATTATACTCCCCTCAGGCTCCAAATACGATAAATAAACACCTTGTGCAATCCCACGATAGAATCTCGTCACGAAAAATCGTATGCTGGATATATGAAAGCCGAACGGTATAACGCTAATGAGCACGTGAATTGGAAAAACATCGTCACCAAAAACTTTGTGGGTGGGATCATGTGGGGACTGGGCACCGTCATCGGTGCCAGCTTCGTGCTTTCACTTTTTATGGGCACACTCCGACGTCTAGATTTCATTCCTGTGGTAGCTGACTTTATCCTCCAAGTGCAAAACACGATTGATACACGGAAGTAAATACTATTCCTCTTCTACTTGTGGCGCATAGCTTTCCAAAAATCCACACTTAGTACATCTGTATGTCACCACTTGTTTGGGATGCATGAGGCCAAATCCGCCAAAAGAAATATTTGTACCCCAGTCTGGAGTGTTTTTTATGCTTAAATTGGTAGACTGATCAGCTATAAGCCCTTTTTCCATTTCTGATTTACATTTTGGGCATTTGAGTAATTTATCCATATACATTCTCCTTCTTTATATAACCTACCTATTATATATTCTTGCCAGAGCACTATTTCAGTAAAATAACCGTTATTTCAACACATGAATAAAAATTTTATATATCTTTTTCTAAAACTAGATTATATTTTCTATAAAGTTTTTTTTCATAAAATTTAATCACTTCTTGATTATCTGCCATAGCATACACAAATACTTTATCTATTCGCCTAGTTTTCGCCCAGTCACTAAAAGCATCCATAAGTTGCGAGCCTATTTTTTGATTTCTATAGCTTTGTCTCACAAATATATTGTCAATTTCCGCTCTTTTATATGGACGAAATTTTTGTATTTCCACTTCGCCACCGGTTAAATATCCAACGATACTTCCGTCCATTTCAGCCACAAAACAAATCCCTTTTTTCCCTCGAATTCGACTAAGTAAATATTTTTTTCCATCCTCACTCAAAGACCACTCCCTTAACATCCGCGCGTTATTAAATCGATTATCAGAATCTATCAATTCAGCACTCATCTGCTGCAACTCTGCTATGTCTGAAACAGATGCTTTTCGTATGATGCAGTTTGTAGCCATATTTTAAACTCAGCGGAGGCGGAGGGACTCGAACCCACGAGACCTTGCGGTCGACGGTTTAGTAAACCGTTGCAATAGCCACTATGCGACGCCTCCAAAAAAACTATTCTTTATATGCTCCGCAGAAAGGCGGACCAGTCAAATCTCCATTTCCCCACGTACATCCCACTAACTGACACAGCTGCGGATTCTGAGAAACAAACGTACTTCGACAAACCAAAGGACTGTTCGTTCGGCCCAACATATATATCGCCGCACACAACCCAACAAAAATTAACAACAATATTTTCATGATCTATAAATGCTCCGAGTTTTGACCTTTATTTTGGCGGAGAGGGTGGGATTCGAACCCACGGTCAGCTTGCGCCGACGCTTGTTTTCAAGACAAGTGCACTAGTCCACTATGCGACCTCTCCATTATTCACTTTGCGTATTATATCAGGTTTTGTGGCTGTAACTCGCGAATCGCTAGGGGAGAGGGATGAGTTATTTTTTCTTATCTATATAGCGTTTAGCTACTTTTACGGCGATACTTCCGCCGGGGATGAGCACCCCCGCTGCATCTGCGCCTAAATCAAAAAGGAAATCTTTGTCTAGTACCTTCCCTAGATACTCATTAAATGTACGATTACCCGATCCCACTGCACCCGTTACCCCATCTATTTCAACGATAGCTACTTTGTTCTTGGACTTCCATTTGTATTGGAATGCAAATACCGGACGGTAGTAAAGATCTACACACTCCACCTCTACTTGTTCTTCCAAAATTTTATCTGCCTGAATCCCCTTTATCATTTTACTCAGTGCGTCGCGCATGATCGCCGACACTCTTGCCTGTGGTGGTACGACTATAGATCCTTTGGTGATTAGCTTCTCCAGCTTGTCGGTAGCCACTTTGGGAGAAAGAGATAAGTAACTCGCTAGATCTGGATTATTTTTCCCTGTTACCCCATCCACATAGACTTCATCCTGCTCGTCTTGGCTGCAGTGCTCCATAACCGATACATGCAAATGCCCGTTGGTTACCACGTAGTCGGTCTTTTCCAGCGTCACGCTCTGTACCTCACTGCCATTTGGGGCAATCTGATATTGGGCGGTACGATCATACACATATCTGGCTTTTGCAATCACATGCCAAAATGGTTGGTAACGGTGCTCAGAGTAGAGGAGCTCGAAGTCATCGTCTTTCGGACGAGAGAGGAAACTCGTCATTTTAGAAAGCGCATCAAACGCACTTGTTTTTTTCTCCCACGAAAGTTGCTTCGCATCATCGGCCGATATCTGATCAGCAAAAAGTAAAATACGTTGATCTGCAACTCGTATATCCATGGTTATGTAAAAGATATCACAATTGGCGGAGGAGGTGGGATTCGAACCCACGTGAGCCTGTTACAGCTCAGGAATTTAGCAAACTCCCGCAATGGGCCGAGCTATGCGACTCCTCCAGCGATCCAATTATACCAAGATTCACGAATTCCACTAAATCATATTCGCATGGGTACGATATAATCTTTGTTAGAAGATTATATATGGAAGCCAGAAGCATACCTATAAATCAAATAGACAGCATGTCTCGAGCCGGACGATACTTTTCATCATTTACCAGGCAAATCAAAGCCAAAGGCGCAGAGAGTCTGCCACCCATACCAGTGTTTCAGCTTCCAAAAGAGCTAAATACAGAACTACCGTATTCCAATATGGACGGCGGCCACAGGCTCAGCGCGCATATAGCCGCAGGAGAGACGGAAATACGATGCATAGTGTTCGGGCCAAACGATGACCCTGAAGAAATATCGTCGCTTACTGGCGGTGGACACCCCATAAGTTATGACGCGTGTATCAGGACATACAAACGAAGACGAGGTCTCTAACCAAACCTGCTAATCTCGACTACGCACCAGCAAAAGTTTTCCACTATGAGTCGTAATTTTGGCGATTTTGCCAACAATTTCATTGCTGACGCCTAGAGATGAATTTGCTGCAAATTTGTGATGATTTACATCATAACGAAATCCACGTAATGTCACGATCGAGGTCGCAGTCAGCGAAAAT
Organism: Candidatus Woesebacteria bacterium; assembly: GCA_018062625.1. GTDB lineage: Bacteria > Patescibacteriota > Microgenomatia > UBA10105 > UBA927 > UBA927. The sequence goes on along the minus strand of JAGORV010000011.1, from coordinate 10,893 downwards.
ATAGATATGTAGGGGAATGCATTTTTTGGTTTAAGGCTAACCACATGTCGCACAATGTTAATATTATTAAAGTTATCCACAATTTGTGCATAAATATTGTGCGACTCTATGGTTTGTAATAACTGTATCGCCGCCCATGTATGATCCATTCGCGTCCCTATTCCACCATATATCGTAATCTCTATAGGCCTCACCCTTATCGCATACTCCACCGCTAGCTCCAAATCTGTCGCGTCTTTTTCGGGATTGTGCACCAGTACTTCTTTCACTTCTTTTTTTATTTTTACCAACTGTGACGGTGTCACAGAGTCGAAGTCTCCTACTGCAACACTAGGCACTACTCCCCTTGCCAGCAACCATGAGGCTCCAGCATCCACACCGATCACGAGGTCTGCACTTCGTATCTCGGGCACAAAAGCCTTATCGAGCGTGCCTCCCGCCACAATTACAATTTTTTTAATCCTTTTTTTCATAATTCTTTATCTGGCCATGGTAACGGCCCAGACATGCTTTGCTCCATGCTTCTTGAGAACTTGTGCTGCCGATCGCATGGTAGCTCCTGTCGTAAATACATCATCAAACAAAACAATTGTTTTGCCCGCGATGCTCACCTGCTTTAGGCCAAACACTCCGTTCATGTTTCGTAATCGCTCTTTTCTGCTCTTTGTCGCGACTTGTGGCACGGTCGTGCGGGTTCGGTACAGGATATCGGTATGTATGGGTAGATGCAAGCACTGTGCGACAAGCCTACCCAAAACCTCTGCCTGATTATACCCACGCTCGCGAAATCTTGCGGTGTGCAGTGGAATAGGAATCAAAGTGGCTTGTCCACCAATAACTGTTTGAATATGAGAAAGAAACATAGAGGGAATCAACGAAACAAATTCCAATGCCAGATCCGATACGTGGCGGTATTTTAGCGATTTCACCGCATGACGAATCGGCCCGTCATAGTGGAAAAAGACCGTCAGCCCGTCGAGACTATATCGCGATTTACAGCGTGGGTGTGTCGCGCCGTCTATAGCAGAGCGCTCACATACAGGGCATATGGATTCGTTTATCGCGATGGGGCGCACCGATCTGCGACAAGTAGCGCAGATGTACTGGCCAAAACGGCCACAGTTCACACAGCGCTTGGGAAAGATGAGGTCTAGAATTCCCACAAAAAATCTCCTTGTCACTATTGTACAAGGAGATCAAAATTTGTGTGGCCGTGCCACCCGAAGTGTGGCGTCGCGAGTACGCGACATCCACAGCAGTACGCCTTGCGCGTCTACGCGCAACGGCTACTGTCTGTGGAGATGCCGAGTAATGAGCTCGGGTCCGAAAGAACATTCCAAAAACTTCTACAAGCGTAGTCCGTTTGATTCTGTACACAAGATAAAAACGGACAAATTCTTGTATACAGTGTTGATCGAAATTGTGCTCCAGTTCCCGCCGATCAACGGAAACCTGACGCCTCGGCTGTTTTTACATCTTGCGCGTTTCACCGAGAAGAAAACAGCACAAAATGGTCAACTCCTTACGCAAAAAGCATTGCTGCTTGTGCTTGTGGAGCGACAGCACCCGTCAATGCTGCGAGTTCAGCTTTCGCTTCATCGAGCATCTTTCGAAGTGCTTGTTTAGATGTATTAGCATCTAGATTTTTGATAATTGTTTTACGACCACTTATCAAGGTCGGCTTGCTGTTTTTAAAGTGCGTCCTCCGTCGAATCAATCATCCCCAAATTTAGTTAAATTTTACATTTCTTGACTGCATAGCAGCCAAACGTATCGATCTTTTCCTGTCTGCAATCTCAGTATATGTTGTAGCATCCTTTGGCTTACCCAACAACCTAGACATTGTCGCCATATTTCTTAGCATTCTTTCTCGAATTTCCTCCGTCTTAAACTCTTCCGGATGCTGAGAAAGCACCATCACTTCTGCTAAAAATCGTGCGAGATCAAATGTTTCTTTCATAAGCCTATTTTATCTTTCCTCTAAATCCCCGTTCCAAATCTCGAATTTCCGCAGCTTTTCTCATTTTATCTCGTTTTTCGTACTGCTTCTTCCCACGAGCGAGCCCGACTTCGAGCTTGATGTGAGAGCCTTTATTATACCAAGACAGCGGGATGAGGGTCAAATTGGCGCCGTCTATCTTGCTGCGCAAACTTATGAGCTCTTTTTTGTGCAAAAGCAGCCTACGTGTACGTTTGGGATCGTATTTCTCAGGTCTGGCGTATAGGTACGGAAAAATCTGTGCATTTACCAAAAATGCCCCACCTCCAATAAGCTTCACAAAAGAGCCTTCGAGCTTCGCGTGGCCTGCACGTAACGATTTCACCTCGAGGCCCAACAGCTCCACTCCCGCCTCATAGCGATCAAGGATTTGGTAGTCAAATGTAGCTTTGTGGTTAACGATCTTCATGTATATACTCCTACTCCAGTCCTATAGTATATATCTTTCCAGACGAAAGCAGAAGAATCCGCTTTGATTTCTCGGAGACGACAAACCCTGTCGGGGCAAACGAGCTACCCCATACAGACTGCGCAATATATGCACCTTCTTTGTCCAATGTCACAACTCGAGAATTATCACTATCCATCACATAGACGTTTTTGGACTCATCTGTCGTAAACACTTGGAGATTTTTACCGAACTTGGGCTCAACTCCTTGTGGGGTAATCGAGTTTTCTTTACCACCAGTAAATCTAGTGAGCGTACCATTGGTAGATCCGAGCCATACGGAACCATCAATGATCATATTAGTTGCCGCCGATATATCGGGAAAGAAGTCGGGGTTTAGATATTCTCGAAGCTCGCTAAAGCTTTTTTCTGTCGCCACATACTTCCATATACGATTTTTCCCTATATCGAGAAGATATACGTTTCCACCAAACGCAACCATACCAGTAATACGGGTCCACTCTGGGGCAGACGGAATGACGTTGGGTGTAGTTTTTTGGTCCAGCAGACGAATCGCAGAAATGCCTTTGGGGGTTTGTATATAAATTTTATCCGCATAAGATGCTATATGCAGTGCGCCACTTAGTGCTTCTCCTCCACCGACTATCGCACCCCTCTTGGTGCCAACATCGACGGTATACACTGTATTTCCCGCAACATCGAGCATACCAAGTGAATCTTCAAACAGAGACATTTCATTGGCAAATGCTCCAGATTTCAGAAGCGCAACGTCAAAAAATAATTCTGGCTTCACTTGCGTGATTCGCATAGCACGGGTCAAATTTTCGCTCACCAAATCATAAAGTTCTTTGGCTTTTTGTGCGTCACTCGAACGAGACTTTTTAGAAACGATGGGTGCTAGTAACTCTTTGGCCTGTGTAAGACGCTCTCTCCCTTTTATAGGATTTAGGTCTGCCAAAGCCAGCCCTTCATCAAATGCATGTTGGGCAGCAGCCATAATATCTTGTGTTTTTTTACTCGAGAAACTTGTGGATCTATGCGTAATGCCAAAAATAATACTGATCACAAACAGTCCAATGACTATTGCGGTGATAGTTTTTTTGGGTGACATATCGGCAAAGCGCGCGCGATACGTCGACCACGTACGTCGTAACAACACTCGTTGTCTGGGACTGGTCACACTACGAAGCAAAGGCTTGGCGCCTCGCACAAACGAACGCAAATTTGCAGTTGGTGCTTTGGGTGTCTCTCGCACAACCTCCTCGACTGTTGGCGCCACAGACTCTGTCTCGGAAATCGCTTGTGCGTGATATATAAACGCTGCTCCCCCTTCTCCGCCTTGTCGCTCATGGAGAAGTATAGTCAACTTTTCCGCTACCTCTTGAGGAGTATTAGTATCAAATACGCCAAGTATGTCATCGCGAGATAGAGTTTTGGTAAATCCACTCGATGCTGCAATGACTGTATCGTCTTGTTGCACTTGCCCAGAAAGCGCCCCCGCCTGTTCCATGAGCACTGCAAGATTATTTCCACGCTTCAAACACACCGACCCACTTCCGCGACAAACCAAATACAACACCGTGCCCACAGGGACAAAAAGAATCAAACTCACCACATCTTCAGTTATGACATCATCGGCAATAAGCTCAAGTGCAGATAGCGACACTGGTGGATCACTCAACTGCCGCGTCAGTTTAGTAAGGATCTCCACCCCTTTTTGGCGCGCTATATTATCGGGCGTAAATACCTCTATCACTCCATATGCATGAGGCGTTTGCAACACCTGACCCCAACGCATATCGCTGGTCTGTCCTACAACCGATGCCACAGTGGGATGAATCTTCATAATTGCCCAAGATTATAGTATCACGAACGATAGACTTGAGGCCCCCACAGAAGATAAAAATTAGAGAAGAATAAAAGCCAGTGGAAACACACCTATAGCGGCAAAAAGATGGAGCACGCACACTAGTCGCAACACCGGTTCAAAAGACTCTTCGAGCACGTGCGCCATAAGCTGTTCCTGTCGTACGATCACAAAAGCAAATACGATATACAGCCCTATACCAAACAGAGCGAGCGCTTTGAGAATAATAAAGAAATAGGTAATTATTTCGGGGGTCATCGCTTACTCCTCTCTTCGATAAGCTTACTGATCGTTTCTACAACTTTTCCCGGCTTTGGTACTGCATTAAATTCTAAATTTGGCACCTCTCCTGCGGTTTCTATCGTCACGTCACCGAAGTCAAAAAATGTTGCGAGTATTCCCCCACTATGAAATCCTATATCTTGTATACGATCGATCCGTGCCTCAGAAAATTCTTTATATAAAAGGTGTATGAAATCTATATCCACTACACGTTGGTCCGTGACTATGTAAATATTAAAAAACCATCGCAAGAAACTCATCAGCGCCACGCCAAATGTCACTACATACCAAAACGCTGTCCCCACGACGACATACCCTGCGGGAAGAGTAAAAGGCAACGGTAAAAAAGTACTAAAAATCGGCAGAAGAATAATCGGGGTGACAGCAAGTAGCACCACGAGTGCAAACGGTGCGACGAGAGTGATGACATGCTGTCGCAAAAATAATCTCACTTGTTCATCTGATTCTTGTGTTTCAAAACGTATACCATCGGGGGAAACGGCAAAACTTGTAAGCGGAGTCATGATGGTGTGTCGCTCAGAAGGAGTAGATATAGACCGCAAACGGTCTCTAGGATTTGATGCAGAAGGTGATGAAAATACTGTTGGCATCAAGGAGTATTGTACACCACGGGGCTATTTTTTCTCAATGTTAAACAATGGACCTACTATTTGAATGTTCGCTGGCGCACGCAAATTGAAGAAATCTTTAAACTCAGCACCCTCAAATGAAATCGATCCTGCATCTCCAGAGACAGTAATCTGGGTAGTCCGACCAACACCAAAATCTACACCACTTACCGACACTGACGATACAGAACTAAATGGTGTTCCACCGCGAGTTCGTAGCTCTTCTTTTACCTTGTCGCGACTCCATGTATCCGTACCTGCTGGATTTGGTTTATCTGGCTGATACAAATGCTCACGCGTACCGGAATCTTTTCTGGCTAGTTGCACCACGTTTACTATATCAGCGACCTCATCGGATTTGAGCCACGCGCTCTTTCCATATTGTGTTCTAAATCCTTGCGCCGCATAAAAACAGGGCGAACTTCGATCATATGCTTTGTTTTGCAAATCAGAGAAACTATTTATGTCACCATTTGCATCACGCGTTCGTTTCGTCCATGGCTTACTCGACCACCCTACGTCACTGGATGCATACGTATATCCTCCGTCGGTAGAAGAAAACCATGCAGTTACCGGTGTACCACCACTAAGCATGACCCACCCACGGGTAGCCTCGACCGCCTGCGCCCATGCACCAGTTTTGGGATCGGACTTGAACACCTGACAGCTTTGGGTGGTGCAAATAGATTTTGCCCCGTTGTTGGTGTAAGAAAGCGCATAGGATCTGGCAGCAACTGCTTGCGCTTTTAGCGCTTCCATAGGCCAACTTTCCGGAATTTCGTATATGTGCTTCACATACTCTTCGATATTGTATGATCCATGCCCGTCTACTTGGATATTTATGCCGGTATTGTAATCTTTTTTGAGCTCAATATTATCAAAATATGCGCGCAATATATCTTCTGCACTCTGCCCCGCCTGCGCGCGTCCGAGTGCTCCATACTGATTCATACCCACACGATGCGGGATTCCATAGGTAAAAAATGCAAATGCCGGAGAAAATCCTGGATCCAACTTTCGATCGTCCGTACAATACAGTGGACCCGCCCCTAAACTCGTCGGCAAATTCAATCCCGAAAGTTTTGCTGCCAAAAATGATTGCTGCTTGGCAGAAAGCGAGGCGATGATGCTAGAAAGTTTGGACTGGTACGCATTTGCTTCGGTAACGAGCTTGCGCACTGATACCGCCCTTGCATCTGTTTGATCTTTTAGGGCAGCCAAGCTTTTCTTTTGTGCCTCAAGTGTCGATTTACGAGATTCTAAATCTCGAACCGACACCGCTGTTTGTGCAATTGCTTTTTTGTCTTCGTTTATAACCACTTGTTGATAGGTAAACAGTCGCAACACGGACCCTACGTTGGTCGAGGTGAGAAACGGAAGCAATGGGTTATACGATACAGTCCTTCGATATAATGCCGCTGCGCGTCGCGATACAAGAACCAATAAATTCCCCAGTTCTTTCTCGCCCTCCGCAATCGCTGCTGCTTGTTTGGCTACATCTACTTCTATGGATTTAATTTTATTTTGAAAAGCAAGAATGTCTGCCTCCATTTTCTTGAGTGTAAACGCGTGAGGTTGCACTGCTTTATTTATCGAATCCCACTCTTTTTGACAAACTGCCATTTTGCGCTGACAATCCTCTATATCGCCACATGTTGGATCGCACGCTTGTGCAAAAATAGTTGTGACACCGAGAAAGAGTGCAGTAACGACGACAAAGCCTAAACGGATCCAAGGGGTAAATTTCATGAGTCTATCCATTGTACCAAACTGGGCAAAGAGTGCACGAAATTTCTAGTTCGCTTTCCTTATCTGTCCAAATTTGCTACAATTTGAGGGTATGAAACGGGCGATTCTACCGCTTTTTGTGCTTATTTTAGCCGTATTTGCCACAATCCTCTTCCCTAAACTAACTGGGGATATAGTATACGCTGCAATCTCACCAGTCGGAGTTAGCGCATGCGGATTTATACAAGGATCAGAAAAAGGACTCTGTGAGTCTTGTTTCACCGGTGGTGGTGCATGGACCGCTATCGGATGTCTGGGTGGTGATTCTCCTTCTGACTTTATCTCCTCATTTATCAAAATCGGCACAGGGATTGGAGGAGGCATAGCATTTTTGCTTATTTTATTCTCAGGATTTCAGACCATGATGAGTGCGGGCAACCCAGAAAAACTTCATGAGGCCAAAGAACTTATGAGTTCGGCTATTTCTGGTCTATTACTCATCGTGTTTTCTGTATTTTTACTCCGATTAATCGGTGTCGATATCCTCGGAGGACTTACGGGCTTTACAAGCGGAGGCGCTACCCCATGAAACAACTTGCACAAAACGTTTCGTTTGGTGGATATGAGGTACAAGGACCAGAAGGGTTTGCATTTAGTGGCGCAAATATCGGTGCAATCGTTGGCCAATCGCTCGATTATGTATTTGCATTTGCAGGCGTTGGACTACTCCTTATGATCATCGCAAGCGGATTTGCCATGATGACCTCAGCGGGCGATCCCAAAAAACTTGAACAAGGAAAGCATAGACTCACCAATGCTATCATCGGGTTTTTGATCGTATTTGCAGCATTTTGGATAGTACAACTTGTCGGTACAATGTTCGGCTGGGAAAGCATCAACACCACTTTTGGTAGCTAACTATTTTCCAAATCTTCGTTTGCGCTGCCCAAATTCTGCTATCGCCTCATCTAACTTCTCTGCTGTAAACTCCGGCATAAACCATGTTGGGAAATACAGCTCACTATACACGCCCTGCCATGGGAGAAATCCACTGAGTCGCTGCTCCCCACTCGTTCGAATGATTAAATCAGGATCAGGAATACCCTTCGTATCCAAAAGATTTGAAAGCTCCTCCATGGTCGCTGTTTTGGCATCAGGCAGAGAATGGATCGCACGAAGCACTTCATCTCGACCACCATAATTGAGTGCAAATACCGCAGTGATTTTTTTGTTATCTTTTGTTTGCTCTATCACTTTGTGCAGAGAGTCTTGGATATCAGGAGAGAACTTAGACAGGTCTCCTATGGTTCGTATACGCACACCTTTTTCATGCAGTCTCGCCCACCGTTTGCCGATGACATGTTTGAAAATGCGCATAATCCCCTCTACTTCTGCGCGATCTCGGTTCCAGTTTTCTGTAGAAAATGCCCAAAAAGTAATATACTGCACCCCGCGCTCTGCCGCGTGCTCTACCAATGGTTCCAATATTTCGTCTGCTACTTTCTGATGCCCCGAAAGCACTGGTAACCCGTGCTCTTTGGCCCATCTGCGGTTTCCATCCATGATGATGGCGATGTGCGTTGGGATAATTTGTGGATCGGTCATAATTAAAATAAATGCTTATCTATACGCTGGGCGCCACTCGATACGTTATTATAAATAATTTTTTCCACCCCAGAGAGTGTCGCTAATTTTTGCGCTACTTCATGCTCGTGTATTGCTTCGTATATCACGTGCACGTTTGGCCCCGCATCTATCGTAAAGTATACGGGCAATCCCTCACTTCTCCAAATCTTTATCGCGTCCATAATTGCTACGGTAGTTTCATTCCAATACATACACGGTGGATTTTGTGACTGCATAACCGCATGCATATCCAAACAATCCTCCTCCATCACTTCTCCGAGTTGTGTAAAGTTTTTATCCTTCAACGCTAGCTTGCATCGAATAATTCTTTCAGGAATCGCTGCAAGTCGCCCAGCAAGTAATGGACTGGTACTAACTGTTTCCATGCCATCGGAGGTTGAAATTTTTTTCATACGTGAATCCACAATAATAAGCGCATCGCATAGATCCCAATGTGATTTGGGGTGCAGTGAATATGCAAACGAATCATCAGGCGTATTTCCTTTTTGCCATAATACGAATCCATCGGGGATACTGCGACACGCACTTCCCGATCCAAGACGTGCTACAACTGTGAGATCTTTTTCTGATAGCACCATTTCTGTCGCAGCAAATCCAGCAGCGGTAAGTGCGGCAAATCCAGATGCGGATGCTGCTGACCCAGCACCTTTTGGAAATGAATTTTCGGTTACCACGCGAGCTCGCTCTCGTATACCGCTTATCTGTCTGATTCGATCCAGTCCCGCGACAACTCGTGCGATTTCTTTATGGGAAAATTCTCCCTCCAAAAGCTCCACCGAGTCAGCTGAAAATGCAGAAGAAAACTCCACGGTGGTCGTGGTATATGCGCCACTTAAATTCATGGAAATAGAATCATTGAGCGGTAATCGAAGTGCACTATCTGCTTTTCCCCAATATTTTATAAACGCTATATTTGCAGGTGCAATTGCTGTCGCCTTCATGCTTCCACCCTCACTCCCTCTGCGCCACTTAATATGTGGATAACTTGTCCACCAACAGCACCGATAGCATCTTCTATAGATTTCCGTTTTTCTTTCGGTGCAACAGCGATCATACAATCCCCTCCCCCAGCACCAGAAAGCTTGGCGCCGTATGCTCCAGCAGATTTGGCTGCACTAATCAACGATTCAAGCTTTTCTGAACTTACACCGATATCTCGCAAATATTCTTGATTAAATTCCATAAATCTTCCGACCCTGCTCCAATCCCCTTCTATCAGCTTCCCCTTCGCGTCGTCAGTAAGCTTAGCAATTGCGTCAAATATTCTCTCGACTAGCTCCGGTTGCGCGTCCATTTTTTCTTTTACCGATTGTATCAGGCTTATGGTATCTGCCTTTACCCCCGTGTACCCCACGACAATTGGTATATCTGATACTTCTAGTGGTTCTATAATTTTTCCGCCATTTTTAAAATACAATGTACCTCCGTATATCGCTGCTGCTACATCAAACCCCGATCCTTTTCCTTGCACATCTAGTACTGTCTTGTGCGCAAGTGCAAACAATTGATCATTAGATATTTTTTTCCCAAAAAGCTCAGACAGAGCTTTTATGACACAGACAACTGATGTGGCAGAAGATCCAAATCCAAACAAAGAAGAAAACTCTGAGGTAGTGGTGACAGAAATCCCTCCTGTAAACGAGTACTTTTCCAAAAAGTTCTTTACCGCAACTTCTACAAATCGCGCGCCTTGTGGAATCTCTCCTGTCCCTAAACTAGTCATCGATTTTCTGTAATCAGATACCGCTACGTCAGGCGCATTTATGACACATAACGGCTCAGTAAGATTTGTGACAGTCACACGCATTCGCTGATTAACCGCAGTGACAATACAAGGGCGACCATACACCACTGCATGCTCACCCAAAAGCATAAGTTTTCCCGGAGCTGAAACTGTAACTGTGTTCATGCGATCACCTGCACTTTGATAACGCCCTCACCACCTAATACCACCTGAAACGCCGGATACGCATGCTTTTTTGCAAGATCCAGCATGGCTTTCGGATCTTTATGCATGGCAATCACCACTCCAGATCCAGAAATCACTCCCCCTGCACCACTTATTTTTGCAGCCCCTCCCAAAGATTCTATATTATCAATCAGCGTTTTCGTTTTTGTTGAGACCACCCCAATGTCTTCCAATATCCGCTGGTTACGTTTGAGTGCTTCAAAAAAATCCTGCTCTTTTTCATCATGAACTGCCAACGCCATAGACTTGGTCACCTGCTCAATCGCATCGAGTGTAACCGTGAACGCTTTTACATCTTTCTCTCGAACTGCACTGACGGCTCGAATTAAATCACCAGTACTTTCCGTCCTTCCTGTGTTTATG
>JAGORV010000043.1 GCA_018062625.1 Candidatus Woesebacteria bacterium | reverse complement strand
CTACAACAAACCTGAAAGATGGCATGGTAGTAACAGTAAATGGTTCGACCGGAGAAATATTTAAAGGGTCTGTGGCATCGAGTATCGCAACGACAACCATTGCACCAAAGGTGTATGACAAGAATCTAAAGACAGCCACAAAGGTGTATGTAAATCTAGCCGAACCTGATCGTGCCGCAGCTATCGCCGCACAAAATGTAGATGGCGTAGGGCTATTTCGTGCAGAATTTCTGATGGCGCAAATTGGCGTACATCCGAAAAAGTTTATAGAAGATAAAAAAGAAGCACTATTTGTAAATCAAATGGCGGCAGGTATGGAGGAGATAGCTGCGGCTTTTGCACCACGCCCGGTGATCTACCGCGCGTCAGACTTCCGTACGAATGAGTTTCGTAATCTCAAAGGTGGCGAAAAATATGAACCACCAGAAGATAATCCAATGCTTGGATTTCGAGGCGCAGCTCGGTATATCGCCGATCCTCGCGTGTTTGAGCTTGAGCTCGAAGCAATAAAACATGTGCGTCAAAAAAAGAATTTGAAAAATTTACACTTGATGATTCCTTTCGTGCGATCACCGAGAGAATTGCTGGAGGTAAAAAAAATTGTCGGGGCAAATGGTTTGACTCGAAGTGCAAGTTTTAAATTCTGGATGATGTGCGAAATTCCAACAAATGTCATTCTGATAGACGATTATCTTGACGTTGGCATAGATGGTATTTCGTTTGGATCAAATGATTTGACGATGCTTATCTTGGGCACCGATCGAGACAATAGTGAAGTGGCTCATGACTACAAAGAAACAGATCCATCCGTGATGTGGGCTTTTGAGCGGGTCATAAAGGCATGTAACAAGCGTGGGGTTACTACCTCCATGTGTGGACAGGCGCCTAGTGATTATCCTGATTTGGTGGATAAACTTGTGGAGTGGGGTATCACGAGTGTTTCCATAAACAATGACGCCATCGATCACGTGCGAGAAACTATCTCAAATGCAGAACATGCATTTGTAAATAGAAAAGGTAAGTAATCGTTATGGCAACACCCAGCACCAACATATATGGCATATATGCTCGAGAAATTTTGGATTCTCGAGGTAATCCTACGATCGAGACTATGGTGGTGCTAGAGAGTGGATATCGTGGTACAGCTTCTGTACCAGCGGGAGCATCGCTTGGTAAGTACGAAGCTTCAGAGCTCCGTGATAACGATGCAAAGCGCTACGGGGGCATGGGAGTACTTGCTGCAGTGGCAAATGTGAACGGTCAAATTCAAGCGAAGTTAAAAGGGATGGATGCTTCCAATCAAGCAGATATTGATAAAACGCTCATATCGCTCGATGGTACACCGGATAAGCATTCGCTCGGAGCAAATAGTATCTTATGTGTATCGTTGGCATGTGCGGTAGCGGTGGCACAAGCGAAACAGCAACCACTATATGTATATCTGAATTCATTGTTTACCTCACTGGTTCCCACAACGATAACCCATGTTCCAACTCCAACATTTAATGTGATAAACGGAGGCAAACATGGAGCGGGAAATTTAGATTTTCAAGAATTTCATATAACACCTGCGAGTAATAAATCGTATAGCGAAGCACTTCGTATGGGTGTCGAGATATACAATCAAGTAAAACAAATTTTGATTTACCGAAATGTCGCTCACTCAGTGGGAGACGAGGGAGGATTTGCACCAGATTTGTTCACAAATCTTGACGCTATCGCCATCATCATGGACGCAATCAAAGCAAGTCCGTATAGATTTGGTGTAGATGTGTTTTTTGGCCTAGATTTAGCGGCTAGCCATTTTAAAAAGGAGCGAGGTTATCAAATTAAAGATCGTCCCGGAGCATATTCGGGAAAAGAATTCATTTCATATCTTAAGGATCTGCATGCGAAGTATCGATTGCTTCTATTGGAAGATGCACTTGGCGAAGACGATTGGGACAACTGGAAAGACCTTACGCGTGAGATGGGACAGGAAGTACTGATCGTGGGCGACGATCTTTTAGCAACGAATCTGACAAGACTTGAACGCGCTATAAATGAAAAAGCGTGCTCTGCAATACTGCTGAAACCAAACCAGATAGGCTCATTAACCGAATTTTTTGCGGTAACCGCCATGGCGAAAAAACATGATATTAAAACAATCGTTTCTCATAGAAGTGGAGAAACGAATGATTCGTTCATCGCAGATTTGGCTGTGGGAATACAATCTGATTATGTGAAGTTTGGGGCACCAGCACGTGGAGAGCGTGTCTCTAAATATAATCGACTATCACAGATAGAGACTGAACTTTCACAGAAAAAATCGTAAATATACATCTGTGTCCACATTGTACTTCAAAATCAGAATATGCAAAAACCTATAGTTCTACTTGTCTTAGATGGGTGGGGACTAGCACCACCCGGTCCCGGAAATGCCATATCACAGGCTAAACTCCATCATATTCCTTACTATTGGAATAACTATCCACACACACAACTTTCCGCATCTGGTGTGAATGTTGGTTTACCTGCAGGAGAAGATGGTAACACAGAGACTGGTCATATAAATATCGGTGCAGGTCGCGTGGTGTATCAAGATTTACCTCGTATAAACATGTCGATTAGCGATGGGAGTTTTTTCAAAAATTCAGCACTTATCGGTGCTCTTTCTCATGCGAGAAAACATCAATCAGCAATTCATATCATGGGGCTATTATCAGACTCAGGAGTGCACGCAAGTCGTGAGCATTTGTATGCGATATTAGAGTTTTTGAAACAAAATCAATGCGAAGCGCCTGTATACCTGCATTTGTTTACAGATGGGCGTGATTCTCCACCCAAATCCGCAATTCGATTTATAAAAGAATTAGAGCAAAAAATATATGAAATAGGCATTGGAAAAGTAGCGACGATTTGTGGTCGATATTACGCGATGGATCGAGATCATCGTTGGGACAGAACGGAGAAAGCGTATAAAGCCCTCACCGAGCAGATACCGCATCGAGCAAGTAGTGCAGAGCATGCGATTCAAGCAGGTTATGACGCACAAGTTACCGATGAGTTTATAGAGCCTACGATTATCATGGATCCGAGCGGTAATCCGTATTCTCGAGTGAGCGCACATGATAGCGTCATTTTTTACAACTATCGTATAGACAGGCCCCGACAGCTTACTCGGGCATTTGTACTTTCAGATTTTGAAACCAACGTAAAGGAAATTGGTTTCGATCCATACGCGGTCAAGTATCACCACAAACATATAGTGGAACAACAAGTTATCGACAAACCATTTACTCGGAGTGTAGTGCTTCCTGATTTATTTTTTGTCACAATGACCGATTATGAGCGAAATTTACCTTGCGTCGTAGCATTTCCTCTTGAGACAGTGAGCAATCCGCTTGGACGTGTGCTTTCGGATGTCGGAGTACGACAATTACGTGTTTCAGAAACTGAAAAGGAACGATTTGTAGGGTATTACTTTAACGGTATGAGAGAAGATCCATACCGAGGAGAAGATCGACTTATCGTGCCTTCACCAAAAGTGGCCACTTATGATCTACAACCTCAGATGTCAGCCATAGAAATGACCAATCGGGTGATCGATCGCTTGACGAGTGATGTCTATACATTTGTCTTGGTAAACTTCGCTAATCCCGATATGGTAGGACACACAGGAAATATTCCTGCAGCAATATCTGCATGTGAAACTACGGATATTTGTGTAGGAAAAATTGTAGAGCTCACGCTTTCCCTCGGAGGGACTTGTTTCATCACTGCTGATCATGGTAATGTTGAAGAGATGCTGAGTTCCAGCAGCGAGATAGACACCGAGCATTCGACATTTCCAGTACCGTTTATGATCATTGACGCCAAATACGCCAATAAAGCGATACATATACCTGAAGGAAAGCTTGGTGATATAGCACCGACGATCCTAGCTCATTTGCGAATTCCGATATCCACTGAAATGACTGGTACAAATCTTCTTGCAGATATAGAGGTGCCAAAATGAGTGCAGATATATACAAAAAATCACATAAAGCCGGTCTTATGCCTCCTAATTTAGCTGATTATGAGGGCACACGAAAAGATTTCTCATGGAAAGAGGCGAGAAAAAATCTTGATTGGTTTGATGGCAAGCTTAACGCTGCCTACAATGCCATCGATCGTCATACACAGACATGGAGGAAAAATAAAGTTGCGCTGTATTGGGAAGATGAGGATGGGACAGAAAAAAAGTATACCTTTGAAGAATTGGCTCAGTTATCCAATAAGGTTGGGAATGTGCTTAAAGACTTTGGAATTGAACGAGGCGATAGAGTCTTTTTGTTTTTGCCACGTATTCCGGAATTGTTTTATGGGTTTTTGGGAATACTCAAAATTGGCGCGGTAGCAGGCACGCTTTTTAGCGCATTTCAAGAACAAGCCCTCGCGGATCGACTTGGGAATAGTGAGGCAAAAATTCTCATTACCACCTCAGCCTTGAAACCTCGAGTAGATAAAATTCGTAAAAAACTTCCTCATCTAGAACATATTCTTGTGGTAGATACCGATGATTTTGCAAAATCTATGGAGCATGCAAGTGAGGACCTCCATATAGCACATATGGATCCGGATGACTACGCATTTACGCTCTACACTTCTGGTACAACGGGCAAACCTAAGGGGGTTATGCATGCGCACAGAGCAATTCTTTCTGAGCATATGACTGCCAAGTGGGTGTTGGATTTGCGAGATGACGATACGTATTGGTGTACTGCTGACCCAGGATGGGTCACAGGAATTGCATATGAAATTTTAGGAAGTTGGTCCAATGGCGTTGCAGCATTTGTGTATGCGGGAAGGTTTGATCCCAAAAAATGGTATCAGTTGCTTGAGAAATATAAAATATCAGTATGGTATACAGCTCCCACCGCCATCCGTATGCTTATGGCCTCAGGCACAGCACTCGTAAAGGATTTTGATCTATCAAACTTGCGTCATATGTGTTCGGTGGGTGAACCGCTTAATCCTGAAGCGATTGTATGGGCAATCAAAGCATTTGGTATGCCATTTCATGACACGTGGTGGCAGACAGAAACAGGCGCCATCTCTATAGCCAACTATGCATGTATGGATATAAAAATTGGTGCTATGGGCAAACCAATACCCGGTCTTGACGCAGCTATTGTGGATGACGATGGCAAAGAAATCGCAGATGGTAAGGAAGGAAATATTGCACTTAAGCCCAAATGGCCATCGATGATGAAAGCTATATGGAGACGCCCAAATAAGTATAAGAGCTATTTTACGAACGGTTGGTATATCTCCGGTGATCATGGGTGGCGAGATCGAGATGGATATTTTTGGTTTATAGGACGTGCTGATGACGTCATCAAAACCTCAGGTGAACGAGTAGGGCCGTTTGAAGTAGAGTCAGCACTAGTCGAGCATCCTGGAGTCATAGAGGCAGGGGTTATTGGAAAACCAGATGCGCTCCGTGGAGAAATCATAAAGGCATTTGTAGTTCTGGATAAAGACATGGTAGATAAAACCAAAACGAAAGCAGGAGCCGAAGCGTTTAAAGAAGAGTTATCGATATACGTGAAAAAACACTTGGCTGGACATGCTTACCCACGAGAAATTGAATTTATCGACAAACTTCCTAAAACCAGAAGTGGAAAGATTATGCGTCGTATTCTCAAGGCAAAAGAATTGGGTCTTCCGATTGGTGACACTTCAACTCTAGAGGAGTATTAGGGGCGAATCTTATATTCGAAATAATACAACATATTCTCCTTTGGGCACATATCCAGATTCTAGAAGAATACTAAGTTTTTGCGTGACTGTTTCTTCATGTATTTTGGTGAGCTCTCGTGCGAGTGTCACTTCGATGTCTCCGAATATTTGTTTCATGTTGCCCAACATTTCGATAAGTTTATGCGGTGCGGCATAAAATATATATGTAGACGCTATAGACTTGTTCGATTCCACGAGTGAGGTGAACAATTTAAGTC
>JAGORV010000042.1 GCA_018062625.1 Candidatus Woesebacteria bacterium | reverse complement strand
CTTTCTATCATAAATACATGAAGTCCAAAGTCGCCATAGTCAGAGGAAAATTTCTCAATCGGTACGAGATGCAGTTTTTTGAGCCACTCACCCGTAAGTTTGATCTCACGGCGTTTGGGTCGCTTACCCCATTTCATGATACGTTTGCGTTTCCCACTAAGAAACTTTTGTGTCCTATGGACTTGCCTGAATTTCCGTACAAAATGCCGATATTAAATAGGCTATTTATTGACGCGCATTACCTGTGGGGATTAGAAAAATCTCTCTCTGGATTTGACCTCGTGCATAGTGCAGAGACGTATTACCACTACACACAGCAAGCGTTAAATGCTAAGCGTGCAGGACGGGTGAAAAAGGTTATAGCCACAGTTTTGGAAAATATTCCATACAACAACGAGGGTATATGGGGAAGGAAAGCGTAC
The DNA here is from genome assembly GCA_018062625.1 of Candidatus Woesebacteria bacterium. Taxonomy (GTDB): domain Bacteria; phylum Patescibacteriota; class Microgenomatia; order UBA10105; family UBA927; genus UBA927. The sequence continues at coordinate 5,587 of JAGORV010000042.1, read as the reverse complement.
AAGGATCGGGCACGTCGCGAACTTGACCATATTGTAGCCCTGACCAATCTCACCCGTGATGTACTCATAAAAGAGGGGACCGATCCAGAAAAAATTACCGTCATAAGTCACTTCGTAGACACCAAGCGATTTGCTCCCAATCCAGATTGGATCAAACGTTTGTCAGATCCGCACAAACGAGAATTTACCATCATGTTTTCCGGAAGATTGGAAAAATATAAAGGTGTTTATGATATTTTGGATGCGGTGAGTTTGCTCAGAACCGACAAAACTCTGCAAGGCTACACGATAAATATTTTATTTGTGGGAGAGGGATCTGAGCGTAAAAAACTTTTGGAGACGGAACGCGCGCTAGGCATAAATTGGCACTCTCGGCATGAGAGCGCTACATATTTAGAAATGCCGGATTTTTACAAACGCGCAGATATTTTTGTGGCTCCGAGTATTCCTACACCGACATGGATAGAACAATACTGCACTGCGCTATTAGAAGCACAGAGTATGGGGCTTCCTATCGTGACAACTCGCACTGGTGGAATTCCAGAGAATGTAGGGGAAGCGGCAATGCTCGTAGAGAGTGGAGATGTGCAAGCAATCGCGCACTCCATAAAAAAATATATTTTACAGCCACAACTTCGTGTGCAGTATGCGCGAGCCGCTCGGGCTCGTGCTGTAACTGTGCATGATATCGAGATCGGAGCTGCCAAAATGGCTTCGCTGTATCGCAAAGTTTTGGCTAGTGCGTGAGGAGAAAATACAGTATTGAAAGTGAGTTGAGTATCGCAAATGTTGCTATAAAAAGTCCGGTTACCATATTGCCATATCGCTTTCTCAACGTCTCGATTCCGTCAGTAAATCCAACAGCAAGGAGGGGAAGGATACTTACAAACATGCGTCCACTGTAGCTGGCACCTTGCCACCATGTGCTCCAACTAGCCACTAACCAAAGTTGTATAGCAATCACTATTAGATACAAAAGGTGTTGAGATCTTGTGGCCCACAACCCATATATACCAAGCGCCACTACCGGTGTCCAGAGAAATAATCCACTGTCGATATGAAACAATACTCCCAATAAGTGCGGAGACAGCAAGGAGAATTTTTCACCTCCAGCTAGATATGGATTGGTCCAGAAATTCCCGTAGAGCGCATTCCATGCTAGGAGTTGCGGAATAAACATAAGCACAAATCCAAAAAGAAGTTGGTTGAATTTGATTGATCGAATTTGTGGGACAAGCAGTAATACAAAGATGAAATCTTGGAGGCGTATCATGCACAACATCGCAAGGCTTGCACCGATTGCTACCCAGTGAGGCTTGTGAGCAGACAGAAGTGAGAGATAAACGACAGCGAGAAAAAACGAAACTCCATGGGAATTGACCGCGTCAATCGAGCCATAAAAAAATAAATTCGTTGCGAGCGCTATGGTGACAGTGGTAAACATTCTGGTTTCGCTAGAACCCCCAAGTTGCCTATAGAGGAGCACCAATGCAAATATCGTAAGTAACACCGTTGTGGACCCGACAGCCACTTGGTAGGGCAGTGTGTACCCGTCACCGCGTATCAGAGAATGCGTTGTGATAAATGCTGGCGCCCATAGAAGCGATGGTCCTATACTGTATTTGTTTCCCAACTGTCCCGCTTGAGTTTTGGGTTGGGTTGCACCAAAATGAGCGTACTCGTTTTCAAAGTTTACGTCGCGATCAATCACAGTTGAGCGAAGCCATGAGTAGTAAAATATTCCATCACCATAGACTGTTTTAGAAAGGTACGCGGCATGAGATAAAAATCCAAGCAGGTAGATGCAGGTGAGCCAAAGGAAGATTCGTGAGATGTTCATAGGGTCTATGATATGATCGTTCTGCCTATGATAAGCGCAGTCGTACTCACACACAATAGTGCAGCTACCCTTAGCACAACGCTCAAAAGCCTTACCTTCGCGGATGAACTCCTCGTGATCGATGATCATTCTACCGATGAGACATTGACCATCGCAAAATCTCATAAAGCCATTGTGACTACCCATACGTTGGGTGAAGATTTTGCCGTACAGCGAAACCTTGGATTGCAGCTGGCTCACGGCGATTGGGTGCTGTTTGTGGATTCTGATGAGATAGTACCAGAATCTTTGGCAAATGAAATTATTCAAGTGAGTCACGCTCCATCGGATATACAAGGATACATGGTCAAGCGTGAGGACATGATGTGGGGAAAAGTGTTGCGTCACGGGGAGACCGAAAATGTGAGACTGTTGCGATTTGCAAAAAAAGAAGCAGGGGAATGGGTGCGCCCAGTTCATGAAGTCTGGCTGGTGAAAGGGCTCATTGGAAATTTTGTGTCTCCCCTCTTGCACACACCACATCCAAGTGTCTCTCAATTTTTAGACAGTGTGAGTCGTTATTCGACTATAAACGCACAGTATTTGTATAAACAGAAAACCAAAATTCCCCTGTGGCATGTGGTGGCATATCCTGTGGCGAAATTTTTTGTAAATTATATTTGGCGATTAGGATTCTTAGATGGGACACAAGGAGCGATAGTCGCACTCATGATGAGTTTTCATTCATACTTGGTTCGGTCGAAATTATGGCTTCTCACCCACACGTCAAAAAACTAACACTCCTTGAGAGTTCTTTTATTTTCATAATAGCTGCGTATGCGTTGTGGTCCCTGTGGCGTATGGCGACCACGACTATTCCCGACTTTTCAGTACTTTTTCATTCTGCCGTGAATTTACGTTCGGGTGTTTCGCTCTATCACGATGCATCACTTTTTACCGGACTTGGGTATCCTGCAGTGAGTTTGTTGCCATATATGCCGTTTACCATCTTGCCCTACACAATGGCCGTTTGGATATGGATCGCTGTGTCGTGTGTGGCATATCTGTCGGTAACGTACTTGTCCTTGCGATTGACGGGTATGCAGTCGCTTCGACTATGGGCGCTGGTGAGCGCTGTTGGGTTTTTGGCGTTTCCTACCAAATTTACATTTGGTATGGGGCAAGTAAATTTTATAGCCCTTTCACTTTTGCTATTGGGAACAAGCACACTACGGATGCCAGCTGTTTTGCGTGTAGTATTGTTGATAATTTCTCTATTGTTTAAGCCTCATTTTGTTTTTGTTTACGTTGGATTACTATTTTCTACATCGCGAAAGTATATCGTCGCAAGTTTCATTGGTGTATTGCTTCTATTTTTTGGTGTCGGAGTGGTGACCCGTTGGATACCTGATCGAGAATATCTATACGACATGGTGCCGAGTCTTTTGGGATATCATGGGAGAGAAATTTACTACAATCAAGGGATTGGTGGATATGTATCACGACTATTTGGAAGCAACAGTGCATTTATATCGTATCTGGCAATACTAGCTGTGGCGTGTGGGTCGATATATGCGTTGGCGAAAAAAAAGTTGAGTATCACGAACGTAATTGCGATTTTGCTTCCTATGCAAGTGTTGATTGAGCCTCTTGCTTGGCAACATCACTTAGTATTTTTATTGCCCACATTTGTGATCCTGTGGTTTACTGCTACCTCGAAAGATGCATGGCTGAAGGTATTTCTGGTTATATGCTTTCTTTTGGTGGGATGGAATATAAAAAATCCGCTATACTGGCAGGGGAATATCATTGGAAGTCTTGTGCTTTCACATGGATTTATAGGGTGTTTTATGCTTTGGTATATGGCAATACGTAAATTATGAATATAGTATTTTCTATTCTTTTCTTATTTGCACTCGTGGCGGGTCAAGCAGGTGGCATAACTCTTGGATCAGGAATTACGGTGTATGTCATGGATATCGCGCTCATTGGCTTACTTATCCTTACGATTTTTCATCTTCCAAAAAGAATTCCATTGCTCTACTTACGCATACCGATACTGTTATTTGCCGCATCGTGTTTTGTCTCGCTGGTAGCAAACACGGTAAGATTTTCTCCACTCGAAGTGATAACTGCTTCACTCTACACAGTTCGCTGGATAGCATATGCTGCTCTGTATATAGCAGTATTTGTTTTGCCCCAACGGCCTATGTGGTGGCTGTGGGGTTTGTATAGCACGGGAGTAAGTGTAGCGATTTTAGGTCTCGTTCAGTATTTCTGGTATCCGTATTTGCGAAATTTATCGTACTTAGGTTGGGATCCCCATTTGTACCGTATATTTTCTACGTTTCTTGATCCAAACTTTGTGTCTATTTTTTTTGTGTTCACCTTATGGTTGGGAGTATATCTTTGGTATCAGAGTAAGCAGAAGTGGGCTGTCGGTGTGAGTGAAGGGGTTACGCTCATCGCTCTGTTGTTGACGTACTCGCGATCAGGATATCTCGCATTCATTTGCGGACTTATCACTATGGCGATACTTTCTCGACATACCAAACAGGTTGCCGTGATGATCCTGCTATTTGTGGGAGTATTGTTTTTCTTACCACAAAAAGATGGAGAAGGAGTTAAGCTCCTTCGCACGGTCTCAACCGTTGCGCGTCTAGGCAATTGGCAGCGGGGAGTTACGCTCATACAGGAAGCACCACTTTTAGGTCATGGATTTAATACACTGCGATATGTACAGAGAAGTCATGGTTGGGTAGATGATTCCCAATTAGTCTCTCACGCGGGTGCGGGATTAGATAACAGTATGGAGTTTGTATGGGCAACTACTGGGATATTGGGATTTGGCATATACGCTTGGATGTTCGTTCGTATTTTTCAAATGGGAAGGGCAGCTCTGCAAAGCCCAAAGTATCGCAGACTTGGTATTTTGTTGATAACGACGATGATAAGTGTTCTGGTTCATAGCCAGTTTTCTAACAGTCTCTTTTTTCCTCAAGTGGTGATGTGGATGTGGATACTGGTTGGGGCGTTTGAGAAAAGTATTAGTTTTGGTACGTCACGCGTCGTTCTATAGTTGTTTGATTTCCTGCAGGATCAGTAGCCACAATCTTCAATGTATTTTCACCATCCGACAATGGCATAGAGTAAGTAAATGATCCTCCTGAGCGAACTACAACAATTCTATCGTTTATACTGACGCGGCTATCTTCATCTGTTTTTCCTTCGATTGTTGCTTTGCGAGTACCGTCTTGAATTTTGGTGCCATCATCCGGCTTTGTCACTTCGAGTTCTGGGGGCTTACGATCAATTGTTATTTTCACAATATTAGATAAATCGCTTGTGTTGCCTTTATCATCGGTGATTTTACTGCTGAGTGTGACGTCTCCTTCATCGACGGGAATATCAAAAAGGGTAAATGTGCTATCGTCGCTGACTGCAAATTTTTTGTATTGTTTGTCGTTAATGTAGATGATTACTTGTGTTTTGGGTGAGCCACGCCCTGTGATCGAAAGGGTAGAGCTAAATGTCGCTTCAGGAAGTGGATCTATGACGGGTGGGAGCAATAGATTTGTTTGTGACGGTTGATTGGTCGATGATGCACCGCGAAGTCGATCGACAAGGAGGCTAAATCCAACAAGTATCTTGAGTCCAAAAATGGCGATGAAAAGGAGTATTCCGATAGATCCACCGATAGCTATCAGAAGACGTTTTTGGGCTTTGCGATTTTCAAATCGTCCGAGTCTAGATGAAATCATAGAGAAT
>JAGORV010000041.1 GCA_018062625.1 Candidatus Woesebacteria bacterium | reverse complement strand
TGTAGTCTCACGATTGGATCCTGTGATTCTGTGGTGGTTTGCGCCGTATGGATACATAGCATCTCTTTTTGTATTGATCTTGCCATACTTTGGACTGTCTATAAGAGGCGCACATCGATGGATTATGATCGGTGGAGAACAAATACAGCCATCTGAGATCGTAAAGCCATTGTTACTTTTAGCGTTTGCGAGACTTATCACTACCTATTCACCACGATCACTTCGATGGATATTTCTTCACGGGGCAGCGATTTTGATTCCAGCACTGCTTGTGTTTAAACAGCCGGATCTTGGGACTGCACTTGTGTACATGTTTTCTTGGTTTTTTATGATGTTGGCTGGGGGTTTGTCTATTCTTTTTGTGGGAGTGGTCATCGTTATTTTTGTGCTGCTTATGCCGTTTCTTTGGCATTTACTTGCCGAATATCAAAAAAATCGTATAGAGACATTTATAAATCCCGCGTTGGACCCAAGAGGAGCGGGGTATAACGCTATGCAGGCGATGATAGCCGTGGGTAGTGGTGGATTTTTTGGGCGAGGACTTGGGCGAGGGACACAAAGTCATTTGAGATTTTTGCCCGAATATCATACAGATTTCATTTTTGCTACGTTTATAGAAGAGCTAGGATTTTTGGGTGGAATAAGCCTTTTGTTTCTATATGCGACATTGCTTTGGCAGATTTTGTTGCCACATATACGAGGCCGCATGGGGAATCCTTTTGTGTTCTTTTATACCATAGGGTTGTTTGGGGTTATCTTGACACAAGTGTTGATCAACTCTGGCATGAACATGGGGATTATCCCTGTAACGGGTATCACCCTTCCGCTCGTTTCTTATGGTGGGAGCTCAATATTATCTCTCGCTTTGGCATTTGGATTGCTGTTTGCGATGCGACGTGGAGGCCCAAATATGGGAGACGTTGCAATCCACTAAGCTAATCCGATATAATAGGACCTTATGTTCGCAGTAATAAAAATCACTGGAAAGCAGTATACCGTCAAAGTAGGCGATGTCATCGAAGTGGATTTGCTTGAGGGCAATGCCGGAGATGAGATAACGCTTACCGACGTAATGCTTGTAAAAGACGAAAAAAATACTCATATCGGTAAACCATTTGTAACCGGTGCTTCCGTAACGGCAAAGATAGTCGAACAGAAACAAGGCGAAAAAGTCGAAGTGCGAAGATATAAGCATAAAGTGCGACACCGAAGACATACCGGTTTTCGTGCACAACTGTCCAAATTGGAGATTACTGGCGTAAATCGCGCATGAAACGGTTTCTTTTTATCTTAGGCAGAACCCCAGAACTTGGTTTTTTAGAACTTCAATCCCTCTACCCTCGTATAACACGGTTATCGGCTGGTATAGCCATTCTTGATGGTGATGTAGACGCAAAAGCCGCCATGATGCAACTCGGGGGCACAATAAAGATAGCCCAAATGATAGGTGAAGTATCAGAAATTCAGACAGAACAGCTTGTAGATGTGTTGGTGCCTCTGTCTCATGAGGGAAAAATCGTCTTTGGCGTCAGTGTCTATGGCGATCCCACAAAAGTATCTGCTTCAGTGCTTCGTGCGCTCAAAAATGAATTGGTAAATCGCAATATCGTGACTCGGTATATAGAGGCCAAACATGAGTCTACGCTTTCTAGCGTCGTCGTCACCAAGCAACATGCAGTGGATTTGGTAATCGTGGTACATAACGGTGGTTATATACTTGCACATACCGTAGCGGTACAAGATTTCGAAGATTGGAACGTTCGTGATTTTGGTAGACCAGCAGCAGACCCCAAGCGTGGGATGCTACCTCCGAAAGTAGCTCGCATGATCGTAAACATCGCCGGTAGCACAGAAACGAGTGGAAAACGGACATTGCTGGATCCTTTTTGTGGAGTAGGTACTATATTGGGTGAAGCACTTTTGGCTGATTGGAACGTAGTGGGGAGCGATATAGATCCTGTTGCGATAGTCAAAACAGAGAAAAATCTCGCATGGCTCCGATCACAGTATGGTTTGTTGCAACGCAAAGTACCTGCACTTTTTACCGTGGATGCTACACATATAAGCACGGTACAAAAATCAGATTCAGTCGATGCAATTGTGACAGAGCCTTTTATGGGAGACCCTTCGTTTGGTGGTAAACATGCGACAGTTACTCATGAATTGGTAAAAAATACCCTGAAAGGTCTAGAAAAATTATATATAGGTTGTTTGCGGGAGTGGACCCATGTTTTGAAATCTGGTGGCCAAATTGTGATTGCACTACCAGAATATTCCGTGCAGGGGAGAGTTCTCACCGTGAAAAGCATAGTTGACAGATGTGAAAGCCTTGGGTATACTCTTGTGGCTGGACCTATAGAATACAGCCGACCACAAGCAATGGTTCGAAGACAGTTTTTTGTATTTAAAAAGAAATAATTTACTATGGCACACGTAAAAGCAGGCGGAACAGCAAAGGGTAATAAAGATTCAGTTTCCAAGCGACTTGGAGTGAAAATTTATGGTGGCCAGATGGCTGTAGCCGGAAATATCATCATAAGACAAAAAGGTTCTCGCGTTCGTGCAGGCGAAGGCGTGAATATGGGAAAAGATTTTACGCTTCATGCAAGCGTTCCTGGCATGGTACAATTTGTAACTAAACGTGGTAAACAGTACGTGACGATCCAGCCCTCGCACGCATAGTCATGACAGATACCCAACAGGTACTTCATCTAGATATCGATTTGTTACAACCAAATCCGTTACAACCACGGGGATTTATCGCCCCTGATTTACTCACCGATCTCGTAGACTCTATCAAGGAACACGGTGTCATCGAACCGCTTGTTATCGCCAAAACTCCTGCAGGATACCAAATCATAGCCGGAGAACGACGATGGAGAGCTTCACGACTCGCGGGTCTTACGACTGTGCCAGTTATCATCAAAGAAACGAGCGCCAAGGGAATGTTGGAAATGGCTATCGTGGAAAACGTGCAACGCGTAGACCTAAATCCTATAGATCGCGCACTTGCATTTCAACGACTGATCGAAGAATTCGGCCTGACCGTAACAGAAATGGCCAAACGAATTGGCAAAAGTGAATCTTATGTATCAAATACTATGCGACTTTTAGCACTTCCTGATGCTATAAAAGATGGTCTCGTATCAGGGGCTATAAGTGAAGGGCACGCACGTGCAATCGCAGGACTCAATGATGTCAAACTCATGGTTGATGCGTACAAGACGATTCTTTCTGAAAACGCATCAGTGCGACGAGCCGAAGATTTAGCACGACGAATGAAAGCCAATAGTGATCAGGCTCCAACACATAAAGTAGAACGTATTCACAGCGATGAGCTCGATCGTATCGCAAAAGATTTGGCACAATCAGTAAATGGATTGGTAAAGATCACGCAATCCAAAGTAGAGGCGCGTGTCGTGTTTGTCATCCGCGGAGGACTAGAGACCACGAGTCAATCTCTCAAGCATATCCACACAAAGCTTTCCTAACTTTCTCCAATTCATTTAGTATAATACGGTTATGTGCGGTAGATTTGATGGTGCAGTAAATTCAGATTTTAAAACATACGGATTGACAGGACCACCAAAGGGGTATCAACAGTCGTTTAATGTAGCACCCGGAATGCTCTATCCCGCACTTTTTCGAGAATCTCCTCTCAAAGCAGAGCTTATGAAATGGGGATTAGTTCCTTTCTGGAACAAGGAACCTAAAGTAAAATTCTCTACGATAAATGCTCGAGCAGAAACTCTAGGTACTAGTCCCGTATTTCGTGAAGCATACAAAAAACATCGTTGTCTAATCCCCGTACGAGGCTTTTATGAATGGCGAAAAAATGCAGATGGCACAAAAACGCCATTTTTTATTCATCTAAAGTCACGAGATACATTTGCTTTTGCTGGAATATGGGATGTGTGGAAGGATGTGGAAGGGGTGGAGTTTAAAAGTTATGCCATCATTACGACTACTCCCAATGAAAAAATGGCTCATATTCATACGCGAATGCCAGTGATTCTCTCCAAAGCCGATGAAGATATATGGACTGATCCTATAGCAGATGTGTCTGTGTTACAAGCATTGTTGAAACCATATGGAGATGACGATATGGATATGTATAGAATTAGCTCGCGAGTAAATAGTCCGGCAAATGATGATGCAGAGATAACAAAAGAAGAACGGGACTAATGGCGATGCTATTCAAAAGGCGGATATATAGGATGAGGGATGAGGCCTGATTTATCAAATGGCCAGTAGCGCAAAAATGCTTGTCCGATAAAATCTTCTTTGGTGATAGGTCCAAATTCTCGAGAATCTGAACTTCCCGGACGATTATCTCCTACCACAAAGTAATATCCTGGGGGAACTTCTATAGGAATATTTTCCTGTAAAAATGATCCACCAAACACTGGTTTCATATATTTATACGGTTCGTCTAACAATTTTCCATTTATATAAAACTTACCACCTATGAGAGAAACAGTTTCACCTGGAAGTCCTATGACGCGTTTAATGTAATCTACGTTTTTGTCTTTGGGAGATTTAAAGATCACCACATCACCGCGAACTGGATCGCGGAGCTTATACATCATTTTGTTGGTGAGGATGTATTCTTTGTCATGAAAGTTTGGCACCATAGAAGATCCACTGATCTCTTGTGGAGACATGATAAAGAGATAAATCATAACCATAACCGCTGCTATGGCAACAATTCCCTGTAGAAAATCAAAAATAGCGGCTAGAGCGCGCTTAATAAATTCCATATGTGGTTTCTACAAATTAGTGTAGATGATATAATAGAGGCAGTCAACGAGATTGTTGGTTGGACCCGTAGCTCAGATGGTTAGAGCGTTTCATTGACATTGAAAAGGTCAGAGGTTCGAGTCCTCTCGGGTCCACAGTAAGGCGTAATGGTGAACGTTTGGAAAATATACGAGCCTCAATTACTGATCTCCAGGTTTGACGAATGACAAAAGGGCTTTCAGGTCAAGTTTGTAATACGGTCTTACTGTAGAGTCAGGTAGATACATATATCCTCTGTTTCTGAACGTTATCAAGCTGTGCTTCAGATCCTCATCTATTCTTTCCAACATATCTCGAAGTTTGCTGACAACAGGGCGAATTGTATCACCGATATAAAGACGATTTGGGTCTTTGTATCTAGGGTTTAATGCTGCAAAAAGCTCTGAGGCAGGCACGATCGTGTATGGTTGATTGAGAGCGGTGACCATGACGATTCTTTCAGCTGGCGGTAGCTGAATATTTAGAGATCGATTATCTCGACGGAAAAGACCGCTTCCGCCATCGAGGGTGATAAGCCCACGTTGAGTATCTCTAAGTGGATATACTTCTTTTAATACGCTCATAGTTTGGTCATAACTGGCAGGCTCAATACAAGATCCTGTATTATACTTTAGACTGTCCGTATTTGCCAAATGCCAATATTGTAATATTTCTCACATTATCCTATAATACTCCCTCTATGTTAGAAGCATTAAAAAACTTAGGTGTGCCCAAAGAAGTGCAAATTGTGCGTAAATGGGTAGAAACGGATATCATCGGTTCCGCGGTGTGTCCACCTATGGTTCAACTTGCGCGGCAGTACCCTGCATCGGATGGAGGAGTGGATTGGAGTGGCATGGCAAAACATATAGAAATTACCTCGCATATTGCGATGGATCCAGAGTCCCCGAAGTTAGTGGATATAGTAGCAAGTCAGTATTTTAAATTTATGGGCAAAAGTGCAGATGGAAATGGCCCGCTTACACGTATGTTTATACTGCCAGATTTTGCAAATAATCCTCGTTTTGATCGATTTGCCAGAGATATGGTGAATGCAACAAGGGATAGATTTCGCACAAATGACGGAAATAAATTAGCAAGAAGAATTATGATTCAGTTGGGTGCTACTCAAGGGATTGGCAAGAACCAAGTACTACAAACCATAAACGACCGTTTGGGCATGGAAGGAGCAATTGCTGTGATAAACCAAGAGGGATTTAACCCTGCATACTTTTATGGTCAAGCCCTAAGCAACAGAGATGTGTCTGATATGCCTACAACTCGAGG
>JAGORV010000040.1 GCA_018062625.1 Candidatus Woesebacteria bacterium | reverse complement strand
TGCAGACACAGCGAACCATTGTAGAAAAAAATCGCCCGCTATCCATGATGGACTCCCCTGACTTTTACATGCGCAGTAGCGAAGAGATGACCGAGTTATTTGCGCAGTATCCAGATGCCATAGCAAATACAGTGAAGATAGCAGAGATGTGTAATATCGAGCTTTCTGTGGGGAAATGGGTGTTGCCACATTTTCCTATACCTGAGGGAGAAAAGCCTTCCACATTTTTGGAAAAAATGGTTTATGAGCGAGTAGCGAAGCGTTATCCTATACTGACTCCAGAGATTAAAGAACGTATCGATTATGAGCTAGGGATTATAAATAAAAAAGGATACCCCACATATTTTTTGATTGTCCAAGATTTTATCAATTGGGCCAAAGATAATGGTATTGGCGTCGGTCCGGGGCGTGGATCTGCAGCAGGTTCGATTATTTCGTATATTTTAAACATCACTGGTATAGATCCGCTCTATTTCAAATTACCTTTTGAGCGGTTTCTTAATCCAGAACGTCCAAGTCCGCCAGATATTGATCTAGACTTTGCTGACGATCGTCGCGATGAAGTGATCGCCTACGTTACCAAGCGGTATGGCGATGATAAGGTGGCACAGATCATAACGTTTGGTACCATGGAGGCCCGGGGCGCGGTGCGAGATGCGGGGCGTGCATTAGGCATGCCATATTCGGGTCCAGATCGAATATCAAAACTGATTCCACCGGGATTGCAGGGCGCGTCTATGTCGATCGATAAAGCACTTGATATCTCGCCCGATTTGGCCACCGCGTATCGAACTGAAGTAGAAACGAAAAGACTGCTCGATGTTGCGAGAAAACTCGAAGGGGTAGCCAGACACGCGTCAGTGCATGCTGCGGGTGTTGTGATCGCAGATAAACCATTGGTTGAATACACTCCACTCCAACGCGAGAGTAAAGGTGATCGCGTGATTACACAATACGATATGTACACCGTGGGAGAAGACGGTGTGGGGCTATTGAAAATGGACTTTTTGGGATTGCGCAACTTGACGATTATGTCGCAGGCGTTGGCATTTATAAAAAGTACCCAAAATAAAGTGATAGATCTGTATGCAATTGCATACACGGATAAAAAAACATACCAAATGCTTTCTGATGGAGAGACGACAGGTGTATTTCAACTTGAATCGGCAGGCATGCGTCGATATATAAAAGATCTAAAACCAACAACAATTTTTGATCTGATGGCCATGGTTGCGTTGTTTCGTCCTGGGCCAATGCAAGTGATACCCGAGTTTATTCGTCACAAAAACGATCCCAAAAGCATCACCTATCCCGATCCACGATTAAAGGACGTGCTCAAAGAATCCTATGGACTCATCTGTTATCAAGACGACGTGTTGCTTACCGCCATTACGCTTGCTGGATACAGTTGGGGAGATGCAGATAAATTGCGTAAAGCAGTGGGTAAAAAAATTGCTTCTGAGATGAAAAAGCAACAAGAGAAGTTTACCGACGGCTGTGTAAAGAATGGATTATCTCGGGCCAAAGCAGAGGAAATATTTCATCTCATTGAGCCATTTGCCGGATACGGATTTAATAAAGCGCATGCTGCATGCTACGCCGTGATTGCGTATCAAACAGCATACTTGAAGGCTAATTACCCCGTCGAATATATGACCGCAGTTCTCACCGCTGAGTCTCGGGCAAACACCGGAGATACTAGGAATGAAAAAATTGCCATGATTGTGGCGGAGTGTAAACGTACAGGATTGGCGCTTTTACCTCCAGATATAAACAAATCTGATATAGAATTCTCTATAGAAAGTGGGAATATACGATTTGGACTTTCTGCGGTCAAGAATGTGGGAGAAGCCGCAATCCAGAGCATATTGGCTGCGCGAAATGCTGATGGTATCTATCACGGGTTATCGGATTTTCTAGGTCGTGTCGATGTATCGAAAGTAAATAAAAAAACATTAGAAAGTCTTATCAAAGCGGGAGCTATGGATGCATTTGGTTCGCGATCTGCACTGCTGGCTGCCATAGAAGCCTTTTTAGAAAACGCGCACCGCGTAAGAAAAGCGGTCGCCGCAGGGCAAACTGGATTATTTGACGTAGGTAAAACAGAAGATAAACCGAAAGAAACATTACCAGTTGTAACCGAGCTCAGTGAACAAGAATTGTTGTCTTTTGAAAAAGAATTACTCGGTTTTTATTTGACAGCGCATCCACTAGAGAGAGTTATGGCTACTTTTGTCGATACCGCAGGCAAGGTTGTACCCGTGGTCGAAGTAACGCACGAACGAGTAGGTGACCATGTTTCGATCCTAGGAACGGTCACACAGGTAAAAAAAATAGTGACAAAAAGTTCAGGGGCAGAGATGGCATTTATCCGATTGGAAGATTTGACTGGATCTATGGAAGTCGTAATTTTCCCGAAAATGTACGCCAAATCGGCGCATATGTGGGTTAGAGACAGTGTTGTTATGATAGGCGGTAAGATAGATGAGAAAGAAGATCGAGTAACCATGCTTGCTGATGAAGCTCGGATACTTTCTTCTGCTATCTGATGTATGGTAAGAGTTTGTCGTTGACGAAGAGACAAAAGGCGAGATACAATTACGATAATAATTTAAAGGAAACACATGGGGGAACGGTACGATTTAGTATTTGATAAAACAAAAACTCGTATAACCCCACGCACATTACCAGCGAAAAAGATTCGACAAGTTCCGATACTCATGTATTTAGGAGGAGCAGGGGATATAGGATTTAGTTTTGCTGTCCCACTCTTGCTTTCCTTATATATAGGATCAAAGGTTGATGCATATTTGGGGACGAAGCCTTGGGCTACTCTGATACTGTTATTGTTTGGACTGGTCGTATCTGTCATAACCGTAGGGAAAAAAATACGGGATATGATTCGCGCATAATGTCAGAAAGAATTTATTCATGTTAGAAATATCATTAGCAGCTGAAAAGATTGGGTCTATTGGCCCGCTTCCTATTACCAATTCTTTGCTTACGACATGGATCGTAATGGGAATTTTGGTGATTTTTTCTGTGTTTGCTACCCGCAAATTATCAAAAGTTCCGGGTACATTGCAGTCTATTGCTGAGCTGGTAGTTGGTGGGCTCTATGAGTTTTTTACTTCTGTAGTTGGGAAAAACGTAGCTCAATTCTTTCCATTGATCGCATCACTGTTCATTTTTATTTTGATATCTAACTGGGTCGGACTTCTTCCCGGAGTTGGTACAATTGGATTTCATCACGAACATGCATTTTTACCTTTATTCCGCGGTCCTATGGCAGATTTAAATGCCACTGTGGCACTTGCTTTGGTTTCTGTTGTTGCCATGCAATATTACGGATTTAAAAATGTCGGCGCACATTATTCTACTCGCTTTTTGAATTTCAAAGATCCAATCATGTTTAGTGTGGGAATTTTAGAAATCGCATCAGACATTTCAAAGATTATCTCGTTTGCTTTCCGATTATTTGGAAATATTTTTGCTGGAGAGGTCTTGCTTGCAGTTATGGCATTTTTGATGCCATTTTTGGTGCCGTTGCCGTTTCTTTTGATGGAATTATTTGTGGGTATTATTCAAGCATTAGTATTTTCGATGTTAACAGCAGCATTTTTCAATCTCGCCGTGGCACACGGTGAAGAAGAGCATGGAGGGGGGGTGAGTTCGCATGGATGAAGCATCAGTACGTTTAGTTATGACCGGTTTAACAGTGGCAATTGGAGGAGGTATGCCAGCATTGGCTATCGGTTTACTCGTGGGTAAAGCATTGGAAGCCATCGGGAGAAATCCTGAAGCAGCAAACGAAATCCGAACAAGTATGATTTTGGGAGTCGCGTTTGCAGAGGCAATCGCTATTTACTCGCTCGTTATCGGTTTGATCATTAAATTTGTTTAAAATTATTCACACGTGATCGCAGGTACGCAATTTATTGAACCTGTATCACGTGTGAGGAAAGATAGTCATGGAAAAATTAGGTATAGAACCAACATTATTATTAGCACAAGTTGTAAATTTCTTTATCATTCTCGTGCTTCTCAATAAGCTTTTGTATAAGCCTATTCTAGCCATGCTTGCCAAGCGAAAAAAAGAGATCGAAGAAGGTCTCTCTCTGACGACCAAGATGAAGGAAGAGGAAGAAAAAATGAAGATTCGGGAAGAGAAAGCCATGGGGAAAGCGCGAGAAGAAGCGCTTACCATCATCGAATCAGCCAAAAAACAGGCGAAAGAGGTCGAAAAAGAGTTAGTCGCAAAGGCACATGAGCAAGCTGCGGCGGTCGTAGCTCGAGGCAAAGAAGAGGTGTTAGAGCTGAAAAAAGAAGCGCAGGAATCTTTACAAAAACAATCAGTCGAGCTTGCTGTTATTATGGCAAAGCGATTGCTTGCGTCTGTTTTGACTGCCAAAGAACAGCATGCGGTTATTACGACACATGTAAAAGATTTAGAGAAATGGGCAGCCGATCATAAAAATCGGGTGTAAATTTACAAGGAAGTGTTATGAAATCAACCACAAAAGATGCAAAAGGATTTGTGACAGGAATCATGGATTATTTGCGCCGTGATGGCAAAGATGTTCATGGAGTACCTCGCGTGCAAACGTTACTCAATAAAATGAGTTCAAATGCACGCAAAGAGCGACAGGCGACAGTAGAAAGTCCGGTAAAGCTTACAGCAGGTGAAGAGCTTGCGGTCTCTCGATTATTGTCGAGTGTTGTGGGACATGACGTTGCAGTAGAATCCCGACTCAATACAGACTTGGTTGCGGGGATCCGCATCCAAATGGCTGATTGGGTTGTCGATACGAGTTTTCGCGGTCAGCTTGAACAAATGGCCGCCATTTTGTCATAACAAAGGAATAGATATGAAATCAGATGTATCATCGCTCATCGCAAAAGAATTAATAAGAAAATTGGAAAATTTCGAGCCAAATGTATCTGCTCGACGCGTGGGCTATGTGGTTTCTATCGCTGATGGTGTGGCAAAAGTGTCGGGATTACCTCATGTAGCGTATCTGGAGCTCGTAGAGTTTCCAAATGGTTCTGCAGGTGTCGCCATCAATTTGGAAGAAGAATCTGTCGGTATCATCATATTAGGTGATTATTTGACGATTAAAGAAGGTGACGAGGTCAAAGGAACAGGTGAGTTACTTTCTATCCCAGTAGGAGAGGGGTTTTTGGGTCGAGTGGTAAATCCTTTGGGTCAGCCAATCGATGGGAAAGCTGCCATTTCCACAAAAACACGATATCCTTTGGAGAAAATTGCATCTGGCGTAGTGCATCGTCAGGCAGTAAATACACCCCTTCAGACGGGAATAAAGGCAGTAGATGCCATGATCCCGATAGGGCGCGGACAACGTGAACTTATCATTGGGGACAGAAATACTGGAAAAACCGCTATCGCGGTAGATACGATTATCAACCAAAAAGATCAAAACGTCATTTGTATTTATGTCGCTATTGGACAAAAAACAGCGCGTATTGCCCAAGTGATTGCTGATTTGGAAAAGCATGGTGCGATGGAGCATACTATCGTGGTGTCAGCAAGCGCTAGTGATCCAGTAACGTTCCAATACTTGGCTCCGTATGCTGGAAGCGCAATTGGTGAATATTTTATGGACAAAGGAAAAGACGTGCTCGTTATCTTTGACGATTTATCCAAGCACGCATGGAGTTATAGACAAATTTCTTTGACGTTACGACGACCTTCTGGTCGTGAAGCGTATCCTGGAGACGTGTTTTATCTTCACAGTAGATTGCTTGAACGCGCTTGCCGATTGAGCGAAGCTCGCGGTGGTGGTTCTATGACAGCACTACCGATTATCGAAACACAGGCGTCAGACATGTCTGCATATATTCCGACCAACGTAATTTCTATCACTGATGGACAGTTATATCTTGAGTCAGATTTGTTCAATGCTGGACAGCGTCCTGCTATAAACGTAGGACTTTCTGTATCTCGTGTGGGAGGATCAGCACAGATTAAAGCTATGAAAAAAGTGGCTGGTAATCTGCGTTTGGATTTGGCTCAATATCGAGATTTGGCAGCGTTTGCACAATTTGCTGCTGACGTGGATGAGAC
>JAGORV010000039.1 GCA_018062625.1 Candidatus Woesebacteria bacterium | reverse complement strand
TTTTTAACCTGTGTATTTGTATACCAAACAGTACCCAAAATGATAACTCCTCCCATAATTTCAGGTAGCGTTATAAATTCTTTATAAAAAAGAATGCCTCCAATAAGCGAAAATACTGTGCTCGTCATCAAAAGCTGATTGCCAAATACTAAATTAATATTTTTAAAGGCAAATGTTTCCATGTAGGTAAGGGCGAGATTAAGCACTGCTCCGATCGTTATCCCTATAATAACTGGTAGGAGCGTAAACGAATGAAGAGCGAGCGGTTCACTCCGTGATATAGCTACCAAAAGACAAGTGGCACCAGCAATAAGCATGGTTACGACAGTAATTTCTTTATCATTGAGGTGATCGGATAGTTTTTTGCGTCCTATAGACCACCATCCCATAGATAATACAGATATAAGTGCATAAAGCTCCCCAATGCCGACATTTTCTAAATTCGGTGTGAAAGATTTCGCGGCGATCATTGCTATGGCAAACAATGCGAAACATAGATTAAGCAGTATGATAGGACGAATTTTTTCTTTTAGAAAAATATACGAATACATATATACGACAAACGGTACTGTTGCTCCAATCACTGAAGCATTCACGAGTTTGGTATTTAGCGAAGCAAGCGTGGCAAATAGTACAGATCCAGCGTACCCAAATATACCCATGAGAAGTAGCCACATTCGATCATTCTGCGGTATCGAGAATATTCGGTGAAATCGAATACTTCTATGAAATGCGATTAATGACAAAATAAACCCCAGTAAAACGCGCACGTATACTTGTGTGGCTGGAGCAAACCCAACATTGAGAAGTCTAGAATTCATTCCTAATACGGAATACCCTAACGCCACACCCAAAAGGCTAAAAATCGCAAGCGTACGTAGAGAATACGAACGAGGAGGGTTTTTTGTGACCTGCATAAAATAATAAGTTCGGTAGTTTATGAATCTTAGTTGCGCCTCCGGAGGGAATCGGACCCCCAACCTTATCGTTAGAACCGATCTGCTCTATCCGTTGAGCTACGGAGGCTTGGAGCGGATGAAGGGAATCGAACCCTCGTCACCAGTTTGGAAAACTGGCGCTCTACCATTGAGCTACACCCGCATACTATAATGAGGATTATATCGTGTCGGTATGGTTGAGAGCAAATTGGTATTATGTGGTATTTTATACTTTCTTTATTTATATTTTTATCTATTCCGTCAGGAGTACTGGCAAAATATGACCCATTATCACGGCCAAATAACAAACTTGGCATCCATATCCTTGATGTAAACGACTTATTTGATGCAGAACGATTGGTAAATAGTTCGGGCGGATTATGGGGGTATGTAACCGTCGTTATCCAAGAAGATGATCGAAATTTCGACAAATGGCAAGGAATTTTTGATCAGATGCGAAGATCTCACCTAATTCCTATTGTTCGTTTGGCGACCAAAATTCAAGGTGACTCATGGGCGATTCCACAGGCTAATAGTATAGATGATTGGGCGAGATTTCTGGATTCTCTCAATTGGCCTATCGAAAATAGGTATGTTTCGCTCTTTAACGAACCAAATCATGCTAATGAATGGGGCAAATCCATAAATCCAGAAGAATACGCACGGTTTACCTATACGCTTGCGCAAAAACTCCATGCCACATCTAATGATTTTTTTGTGATGCCTGCAGGGCTAGATGTATCTGCGGCTAGTGATGGTCGATCGCTTAGCGCAGATATATTTGCTAAACGCATGGTGGAGGCGCAGCCTGATTACTTTAACGCGTTTGACGGTCTAGCATCGCATTCGTATCCTAATCCTGCATTTTCTGGATCGGTATATGCGCAAGGGAGAGGATCGTTGCGTTCCTACCAGTGGGAACTAGATTTATATAAAAGTTTAGGGCTTTCAAAACAGTTGCCTGTATTCATTACTGAAACCGGTTGGGTGCACGATCAGGGAATTTCGTATCTCTCCGGTGCATACAGCTCTGAACAAATTGGGAGTAATCTTCTCATCGCTGCATCTCAAGTTTGGTCTGATCCAAATATCGTTGCAGTGACACCGTTTGCTCTCAGTTATCAGGGTGCTCCTTTTGATCATTTTTCATGGAAACGACTTGGCGTGTCTGAATTTTATCCTCAATATTATGCGTATCAAGGAATTACAAAGATAAAAGGTGCTCCCAAACAACATGAAAAGTATGTAATGGAAACCAAACTCATACCGCCTGCGCTAGTAGGTGGCGCGCATTACACCTTAAAAGGAACAATCAAAAACGAAGGACAAGCAATCCTCTCGTCAAAAGAGGGATATGTACTTCGATTTGAGTCGCCAGATGATTTTTCGGTTTCCACAGAAACAATCCCAAATATAGAACCCCAACGATCTGGAGAGATTTCTATCACAATAGATACACCAAATGACACAAAACCACATCTTTTTTCCCTTGCACTCGTTCACGAAAAAGATATCATACCCTTACAATCTGGCGTGATTAAGCTCATTCCTCCGCCCGCAATCAAACTATCTGTTCAACTTGGGTGGAGAAGTCTAAATAATGCGTCACCAGTCACTGTATTAGTGTATGACCACCTCACCCTTTTACATAAATTTAATGGTTTGACTCTAAAAGGCGGGGTAGTGGAGGTAGAAGGACTACGAAACATTGTGCCCAATAGTAACTATCGAGTCGTAATGCTCGTGCCGTATTATTTACCTCGTCAGATCATAGCTAAGCTTGGTAATAACAAGACAACATTACGCATGCCCAGACTCTATCCGTTAGACTTTAATAATGATGGAAAATGGTCTATTTCTGATATTTTTCAGATGTTCCGCATGAAACCAAATCAAATCATTTCCTTATTCGCTGGGTTATAAGTACTGCAAATCGCTCTAAAATACGATACAATACGACAGTATATTGGTGGCTGTAGCTCAGTCTGGCTAGAGCGCCTCCCTGTGGAGGAGGATGTCGAGGGTTCGAATCCCTTCAGTCACCCCAACGTCTAATGTATATGACAAAATATAAAGTAGTCGGACTTATAAATATTTTTTTTGGTGTCATTCAAATACTGGCCTCTGTATCACAGCTATACCTCAATGCTCAGTTAGGCAAATTATACGCAGAATTTAATGTAAACGCAGGCTCAAATCTGATGGTTGCCAAAATTGGAGTTATAGCGCTATTAGCTTTTGCCTTGTACAACCTCTACTTGGGCATGAAAAATCTTTCTCAAAGCAAACAAAAGGATCAATATTTGAAACGTGGTATCGTAGCGGCTATCGTATCACTTGTTATTTCTGCGTTAGCGGTGATATTTCTGATTGTAACTATCATTTTGCCAATCTATAGTCTCAACCAGCAATTTTAAACGTAGTATACTGCCAGAAGCAGTAACAAAAGATTATGCAATTATCAAATGTTGTTCAAGCGTTAGTCGATGTATTTACCACAGATGCTCCGCATGGAAGTCATAGCGGATCTGGAATGAGCGTGAGTCGAACGATATCTGTGTTGGCAGTTATGTATGAGAAAGCCAGAAATGCCGTAGAGTTCCGCGCAGAACACCTAGTGCGCCGTGCAGCGATTCAACGAATACTTAAGCGTCGCATCATGCTCAACGGTGCGGCAGGATCTGTAGCATCAAGTCTTATCACAGAACTCCTTTGGGCCAAATATGTAGACAGCTCCATGGTAGATGAAGAAGCAGAAGCGAAGCTGAGCATCATCATCGACAAATATCTCACAGTGAAACAAGCACTTTCAGCAGGACATGCTGCAGGGAGCTGGGAAGAGGTATTGGGGATAGCTTCTTCAGAGATTGATGAATCACTCGTATCCGCCAAAAAACGACAAGGTCTTCTATATTTTTTCTATCAAGCCGTAAGGCCCAAAATTACGCTTCCAGGCGTCGACGACCCACACACCAACTTAATCACATTCGCTGCCTCTGAGCGATCCTACATGCAGTCAGATGATGCACTGACGTCATACCACCTTCTAAACCTGATTGATCCTGAATGGAACAAAAACGCAGCGCCCCTCACACAAGCACAAGTTGCCACATTTACTCAAAATCTTGCACTTATTCACAGTGTGCTCCATGATCCTGTGCTTCCTGCAGTGTTTCGATATTTACGCAAACAAGTACCACCATATCTTTTACTTCGGGACTTTTTTATAGATACGGGAGCCAAATGTGAAGAGTTTATCGAAGATAAAGCCAAGCTAGAAGAAAAACTCACAGAGCTTGCTCAACGACGATACAACATCACGGGAAAAAATGTAAAAACCGCGATGATTCGTAGCTTTATCTATATTTTTCTCACTAAAATGACATTCGCTTTAGCACTTGAAGCACCATACGATATATACATAGCCAAGCACTTTGCTATCATACCGCTTGCAATAAACACACTTTTTCCACCAGTCATGCTATTTTTGATCGCCGGCATGTTTAGTGTACCAGGAGCAGATAACACAAGGCGCTTGGTAGATCGAATCAAAGTTCTTTTGTATCATTTCGACGATCTAAAAAACGAACAAGATACATTTGTATTGAAACAACGCGTGAGACGCCCAGTGCTCACCGCTGGATTTTCGTTTATCTACCTAGTGACATTCGGTGTCACATTTGGACTTATAAACATCGCGCTTTCTGCGTTAGGATTTAGTATTGTGAGTAAAATAATTTTTGTATTCTTCGTCGCTCTTGTATCATTCTTTGCTTATCGTATACGCCATTCAGCAAAGGAGTATGAAATGATCGATCGCCAAGGGGTGTTTGAACCATTTATGGACTTTTTCCTCATGCCGGTGCTTCAGGCTGGACAATTTCTGTCCAAAGAAATAGCTAAGATAAATATCTTTATCTTTTTCTTCGACTTCATTCTTGAAGCGCCACTTAAAACAATCTTTGAAGTGTTTGAAGAATGGATTCGATTCATTCGAGTAAAAAAAGACGAGATCGTCTAATCCTCCCGTTCTATCCCTAGAGATGATATAATTTGGCTATATTGCGCTTGTAGCTCAGCGGATTAGAGCATCTGTCTTCGGAACAGAGGGTCGGAGGTTCAAGTCCTCCCAAGCGCACCAATACGACTTATATGGTTATCGGGCGCATAGCTCAATGGTAGAGCAGCATCCTCTTAAGATGTCGGTTGAAGGTTCGAGTCCTTCTGCGCTCACATACATAACTTCATTTCAAACTCACAATCGTATGTCCGGACGAAATCGCTTTGAAGCTCATAGGGGAGAGATGAAGTCTCATGCGGGTCTGTTACAGACCGCGAGTACTGCGCTTGATCAAGTTTCTCATCAAATTCATTATATCCTTCGTACGAACGCCTCGGAGAGAGAGCATGCCATTACACAAGCAGATGCCTATAAAGCAGAAATTCTCAAATTTTTATCAGAAATGAGTCTTTCTCGGATGCAAGGAATCCTCCAACTTTCTAACCCGCAAGTCGCTATAACTGAATTTTTGCTCGAGCGTCACAAAAGAAATAAGCTCCCTCTTATCGATACTCAAGGAAGAATAGGGCAGACAGGAATACCATATCTTGTTAAGCGATACGAGTCAGTATTAGGTCAGGAGAAACCCATAAATCTTCAATCATTTTTGGATGAATCTACACGCAGCAAGAGTGCCACTCTTACTGTGCGATGGTCAACAAAACCTACACAAGCACATGGATTTCATATTTTTGGACAAGTAGGATCGCCAATTTCTCGAATGCAAGATTTTGTTACTTTGCCAGCAAAAGCAAATGAGCCCAGTGAGGTACAAACCCTTATGGGGCTTGCACCAAATGCGTACGGGATGATGCAAAACATTCAAGTTTTTGATGGGGGTGATCGATTTGTCATCGAAAAATTTCCTAAAAATTCTCGCGATGTCGCTCGTACTGGTGAATATGTCCTTTTGGAAAAATTTCGAGGAAACCATACTAAGCAAGATCATTGGATATATGGATTGAAACAGTAATAGAGCGTACACTATAGTTTGATATATACATATATAATCTACACACTATGTCACGATTTAATTTAGAAAAACATCTGGAAACCGAACACAAACGCACACCAGTTGCCGAATATTTGCGTGAGATTGTATATGGCGGTAACGACGGCATAGTCACAACATTTGCTGTCGTTGCGGGATTTGCAGGTGCTTCGATAAGTCCGAGCT
>JAGORV010000038.1 GCA_018062625.1 Candidatus Woesebacteria bacterium | reverse complement strand
CCTTTTTTATATCATCAATCACCGCCTTATCTGGGGTATATTCTTCTTTACATGTAGGGCAAATCTGCCGCGCTATACGCTGACCTGCCACTGCGTTTAATGCCGAGGCGACCAAAAATGGCTCAGCACCCAAATCTATAAGTCGAGGGATAGCACCTGCCGCATTGTTGGTGTGAAGGGTAGAGAATACTAAGTGACCTGTAAGAGCTGCTTGAATAGCTAACTCTGTAGTTTCTTTGTCACGAATTTCTCCTACCAAGATGATGTTAGGATCTTGTCGCAAGAATGACCGCAATCCAGTAGAAAAAGTAAGTCCTGCCTGAGGATTAATCTGCACTTGGTTGACCCCACTGATTTGGTACTCCACCGGATCTTCCAACGTCATGATGTTTACCTTAGCGTTGTTCAAAATAGCCAAAATAGAATACAGTGTGGTTGTTTTTCCAGAACCAGTAGGACCAGTAATCAGGATAATTCCGTGGGGCCTGCTTATACCGTCTTGAAGATTACGTAGTGCCAACCCTCGCAGTCCCAAGTCACCCAAGGTAGGTATACCACCAGATTTTTTCAACAAACGCATAACAATCTTTTCTCCGTGTACGGTCGGTAGGGTAGAGACACGGAGATCTACTTCGCTCTCTCCCATTTTAAAGTTAAAACGTCCGTCTTGCGGAATGCGTTTTTCGTCAATTTTCATTTCGCCCAATATTTTTATACGAGACACCACAGCCTCATGAAGCCTACGAGGAAGCACCAATCGCTCTTGCAAGATACCGTCTACTCGATATCGTACACGAGACTCACCGAGCTGTGGTTCTATATGTACGTCACTAGCACGTATTCGAATGGCCTGTTCAAGAACCGCGGACACTATTTGTGCGATAGGTGCTTCGCGAATCACTTCACCAAGTTTTCCTGCCTCATACGTTTTGATCGACGGTGCAGTTTCCTCCAATGCAGCCGTCACATCTGCACCAAGATTTTGGGTATACAACTCTTCTATGGCACTTGCTATATCGTCGGCGAGCGCCATATGAGGCTTGATTGGTCGCCCAGATTTTTTCTCCAAAAATTCTACAATCTGAAAATCTAGAGGATCCAACATAGCGACAGACAACGCACCACGGTCACCAGTTTCGAGTTCAAATGGAACAAGTGTATATCTGCGTGCGACAGGTTCGGGGATAAAATTGACGACGTCCGGAGTGATGGCTCGTCCACCAAGTGTTACAAACGGGATTCCGAGTGACTCTGCGCGGGCACGAGAAAAATCTTCATCGCTCACCAATCTCTTTCGCTTGAGTATTTCTTCCACGGACTCCCCAGTGTTTAAGGATTCCACGCGGACCGTTTCGGCAATATCTTGCGAAAGTTTCTTTGCAGTAACTAACGCGCTCAATATATCTTGGGCAGTAGCTGGCATAAATATAAATCGTCGACTGTAAACTATTCTCTATTAATAGTATTATTCACACTGAGGATTATTGCAAGGGTAATCCCACAATTATATTTGTCTATGCATTCCTATATTATATCTGGCTCAACCTCCGCTACTCGAGAAACCGAAGCACTTTCCTTATGCAAACGTTGGAACATACATCCTTTTGATATTATACGCATAGAAAACGAAGAATCTTCTGTGGGAATTGCACAAATACGTGCGTTTATATCCTCGTTGCAGTTAAAACCTAGTCAATCATTGCTTCATGCGGGCTTCATTCCACAAGGAGAACTCCTCACTACAGCGGCCCAGCAAGCACTGCTTAAAACACTAGAAGAACCGCCTGAATCTGTTCGTATCATTATCAGCGTTCCAAACATATCGCTTATGCTACCAACCATCGTATCGCGTTGTCAGGTTATATCGATGAGCTCCACAGATATCTTTTCTGACCAAGAACTAGATACTGCGTGGGAAACGATTGTAAATTT
The DNA here is from genome assembly GCA_018062625.1 of Candidatus Woesebacteria bacterium. Taxonomy (GTDB): domain Bacteria; phylum Patescibacteriota; class Microgenomatia; order UBA10105; family UBA927; genus UBA927. Next base: position 4,370 of record JAGORV010000038.1, on the reverse strand, counting down.
ACAAAAAGCAAGCATCGGACAACGAGTAACTATATGTGGAAATCTAGGAAAAACAAAAGAAGAACTATCAACATTTTTATCTTGTTCTATAGCAGCGGTACGTAAAAAATTACTACAAGACGATCAGGTAAATCCTCAATACGCCTCACTCCTGCATCGACTGCTCCATGCCAAGAAATACGAGGCAACCAATATAAATTTACAACTCTACATCGAACATATATTCATCGATAAAAACGATATAAATATTGTGTAGACAAGCCTAAGTTTGTTGTGTACAATAGTTTTATTGCCCCCGACATGATGGTCGGGGTTGTCTTTCAAACTGATAATATTAACGTATGGCAGATAAATATACCGCAGAACAAATCGTCGTCCTCGAAGGGCTTGAACCAGTCCGTAAACGACCAGCCATGTACATTGGCACCACCTCACTTGCTGGAGTACAACATTGTCTCAATGAAATTATCGATAACTGTATAGACGAAGGGTTAGCAGGATTTGCAAAAAACGTATGGGTGACCATAAATAAAGATGGATCTGCAACTGTGCGAGACGATGGTCGTGGTATTCCTGTAGATAAAGTACCTAAATATAACGTCTCTGCTCTTGAACTCGTCCTCACCAAACTTCATGCTGGCGGTAAATTTGAAGGTAAAGCATATAAAATCTCGGGTGGACTCCATGGAGTCGGAGCGTCCGTCGTCAACGCACTTTCAAGTTGGCTTAAAGCCGAAGTACATCGAGATGGAAAAATCTGGGAACAATCATTTAAACGTGGCAAAGCAGATGCCCCTATAAAATCTACTGGAAAAGCCGTTGGCACAGGAACAATTATTTCATTCATGCCCGATACCGAAATTTTTAAAGACGGTATAGATTTAAGTTTTGAAACGGTCAAAAAACAAGTCAGAGATCGCGCGTACTTAATCGCTGGTTTACATTTTCATCTAATAGATGAACGCAACGGAGAACATGCAAATTTCTATTTTGAAGGGGGTATCAAATCCCTCGTATCTGCGCTCAACAGAAACAAAACTATACTCCATGATCCAATCTTTATCTCTAAATCCACAGAAGAAATGTCTGTAGAAATCGCACTCCAATACAACGACAGCTTCTCTGAAACCGTAGAATCATTTGTCAACGTCATCCCAACCCCAGAAGGTGGTACACACCTTACGGGATTTCGTATGGCTCTCACACGTGCCGTAAATGATTACGCCAAAAAAATTAGCACAGCCAAAACACTAAACGACACCATGATCGGTGACGACATGCGTGAAGGTCTTACCGCCATCGTCTACATGAAAATGCCTTCCATGGATCTGCAATTTGAAGGACAAACCAAAGGAAAACTCGGTAATGCAGAAGTGCAACCATTTGTCCAAGCCGCCGTCAAAGAAGCGCTCGATGTATATTTTGAAGAAAATCCCAATGATGCACGTCGCATAGTAGAAAAAGTATATTTGGCAGCACGTGCTCGTATGGCAGCAAAGGCAGCAAAAGACGCAATCATAAGAAAAGGTGCACTTGAAGGTGCCAGTCTTCCAGGAAAACTTGCTGATTGTCAAGAAAAAGATCCAAGTATTTCAGAATTGTTTATCGTCGAGGGAGATAGTGCAGGCGGAAGTGCAAAACAAGGAAGAGACCGTAAATTTCAAGCAATTTTACCGCTCAAAGGAAAAATCTTGAACACCGAAAAAGCGCGCCTCGATAGGATTATAGAATTCGAAGAGATAAAAGCATTGATCATTGCCCTTGGAATGGGTATATCAGAAACACTAAATCCAGATAAACTTCGCTATCATCGTATCGTCATCATGACCGACGCTGACGTAGATGGAGAACACATCTTGACACTTCTTTTGACATTTTTCTTCCGCCATCTACCGTATGTAATTGAAAAAGGACATTTGTATATAGCCCAACCTCCATTATTTAAAATTACATTCGGAAAAAATAGTTATTATGCATATTCTGACGAAGAACGAGACGCAGTCGTAAAAAAACATGGCGCAGACTTTAAAACGCCACCCGGTATCCAACGGTACAAAGGCTTGGGAGAAATGAACCCAGAGCAACTCTGGGAGACTACCATGAATCCAGTTAATCGCATCATGCGTCAAGTCACCATCGAAGATACGGTAGCAGCAGATCAAGTGTTTTCTATGTTAATGGGGGATGAGGTGCCACCACGCAAACGATTTATTCAAACACATGCAAAAACAGCAACACTCGATATATAATATATTGTTCAGTAAAAAGGAGGTTTTATGAATCTATCTAAAATTAAACCAGGAAAAAATCCACCACAAGATGTAAACGTCATCATTGAAATCTCTGAAGGTGCAATGGTGAAATACGAGATGGATAAAGAAGCAGAAATCATCATGGTAGATCGCTTTGTCAGAACCACCATGGGTTATCCAGCTAATTATGGATTTGTACCAAACACGATGAGTGGTGATGGCGATCCGGTCGACGTCTTGGTGCTTTGCAGTCAACCGTTATATCCAGGTACTATGATAAACGTTGTTCCTATTGGGTTACTTGAGATGGAAGATGAATCTGGAGTAGACGCAAAAGTAATCGCAGTACCAACAGAGAAATCAGATCCGCTTTACGGAGTATGGAAAGACATTGCCGATATTCCAGAACCTATAAAGGCGAAAATCAAACATTTCTTTGAACACTACAAAGAATTAGAACCAGGAAAATGGGTAAAACTAAAAGAGTGGAAAGGCAAAGCAGTAGCAGAAAAAGAAATTACTGACGGAATCGCTTCACATCACTAACTATGGCAGATATAGGGAAAGTTCAACCATCTGAAATCGTGGCAGAAATGCAAAAGTCCTACATGGACTATGCGATGAGTGTCATCGTGGCACGCGCACTTCCTGACGTACGAGATGGTCTCAAACCAGTCCATCGAAGAATTCTGTTTGCCATGCATCAGGTAGGTTTGCATCACAGTGCAAAATATCGAAAAAGCGCAACAGTGGTTGGAGAAGTTCTAGGAAAGTATCACCCTCACGGAGATTCCTCAGTCTATGACGCGATGGTGAGACTTGCGCAACAATTTTCGATGCGATACCCATTGGTTGACGGCCAAGGTAACTTTGGGTCAATAGACGGAGATCCACCTGCAGCCATGCGGTACACCGAGGCAAAACTTGCAGCGATTGCCGATGAAATGCTTCTCGATATCGAGAAGGAAACAGTAAGTTTTTCTCCAAATTTTGATGGATCTATAGAAGAACCAGATGTGCTCCCAGCCAAACTTCCCAACTTACTTCTTGCAGGAAGTGAAGGAATTGCTGTCGGTATGGCTACCAAGATCCCACCACACAATCTTACCGAACTTATCGATGCGATTAATTTCATGATTGGCAAAGTCAAAATAGAAAAAAAGCCAGTTGCAAAGGAAGAAAAGAAACTTGCTAAAGGCGAATATGCTCCCAATCCTGAAGCGCCTACCATGACATTTGATGCAGACCTTGAAGAGCTTATGGAATTTGTAACCGGCCCTGATTTCCCAACAGCTGGAGCTATTTATGACATAAACGAAATCCGAAATGCCTATGCCACGGGACGCGGAAAAATCATCATCCGTGGTAAAGCCGAAATAGAAGAAATACCTAATGGTAAAAGTGCAATCTCCATTACTGAGCTCCCATATCAAGTAAACAAAGCAAATCTTGTAGCACGCATTGCGGATTTGGTCAAAGAAAAAAAACTTGAGGGAATCTCTGATCTTCGAGACGAATCTGATCGCCGCGGAATTCGTGTGTATGTAGAGCTTAAACGCGATGCTCAACCAAACAAAGTCTTGAATAACTTGTACAAGTTCACCGAACTACAAACATCGTTCCCTGTAAACATGGTGGCACTCGTCGACGGCACACCAAAAACGTTGACGCTTCGCGAAATTTTAGAAGAGTACATCAAACACCGCCACAGTGTGATCCGAAAACGTAGCGAATTTGAACTCAAAGAAGCCAGAGCTCGCGAACACATCCTCGAAGGCTTGAAGATTGCCGTCGATCATATCGATGAGGTGATCTCTATCATCAAAAAAAGCAAAGATGCCGATGAAGCCAAGAAGAAGCTCATGTCTCGATTTGGCCTTTCAGAAATTCAGACAACAGCTATTTTGGATATGCAGTTGCGCAAACTTGCAGCCCTCGAACGACAGAAAATCGAAGATGAACTTGCGATGATCCGCGAGACGATTGCGTACCTTCTCGATCTGTTGGAGCACCCTGAAAAAATTCTCAAAGTCGTCAAAGATGAACTAGCCAAACTCAAAGAAAGATATGGCGATGCCAGACGCACCAAAGTCTACAAGAGTAAGGTAGGAGAACTTT
>JAGORV010000037.1 GCA_018062625.1 Candidatus Woesebacteria bacterium | reverse complement strand
TGCCGCGGCCAGATGTCACCAGACACAAGCGACAGATGTTGAGCGTGTGACGAAGCGATGGTTGGCACAGGATAAACAGGAAGAATTGTTTCTTATGGAGTCACGAAGTGATGCGTTTGTAGCAGATATGAAAAAATTGTTGGGTCAGTGATCTGCTTTTTGTAAGGATTCTACTTCAGCCGTAAGTATTTTTATAAGCTCTTGTTGTTCGGTTGCGGTCATGTCTGGATAGATAGTTTGCCAAAATGCCAACTCCTCGCGATCTTCTCCGAGGTTCACTAGTTCGCTAATAAGTTTTTCTAGCTCTTGCTGCATAGGTTAGGGTTTAAAAAATAATTTTTTGGGTGATTCGACGACGTTTGAAATGGATTGTAATAGGTGAGCAGTTTTGGCGTGTTTCCCTTCTATTTTTGATGCGGCGTTTCGTAATGCTGGTGCGAGTAAATCTGGTCCATACATAAGTCCGTAAGCACCCCATGAAGCTCCATACGAGATGGCGGCTAGGTCTAACCTTCCTGATACACCCAAAGCATATGCACCCAAACCAGTAGCGACAATAAAAGCGTGAACAATTCTTCCGAGGGGAGTAAGGTTTTGATTGTCTATAGTTTTGCCCGCGTATGCTTCGGCACTCAGCTTGATATAAGAGCCAGCGGTGGCGTTTACCGCAGCGGAAAGAAACTTGGCGATATCGGGATGCTGTTTGATTTTTTCCGTTACACCTTTCCACAACGTTAAGCGTTTTTCTTGAAATGATTGAATAATAGTTTCTTTTTGGGAAACTTTATTATTTTCCTGAGGTGTTGGCTTTTCGCTGTTGGCATCCATGGATGCTATAATGGTTTGTGGCAGCTGGTTATTGCCTTCGAGATTTTTTGATAAGTTTGGCAATATAGATAATTTCTCGTACATCTCCATCTTCACCTTCTATTTCACTTGCGCCACTGAGACGCTGATACTCGCGAAGATATTCGGATAATCCTGTATTTAATTCCTTTATTTCTTGGGTCAAATCCTTGATTTTTTCATTGATACTGCGCGTCGCTGGATTTGCCAATACATTGAGTTTTGCTTTTCCTTTTACTTTTGCAGCTTCTTTGGCTTTTTCACTCGCTTCTTTATACGTATCATCGTTACCTAAAGCACTTTCGAGCATTTCCTTGAGCTTTTTAAGCTCGTCCTTATTGCGATCGGTGGTCGCCATGCTGTTTTTGATCATGGTTTCTAGCTCCAAGATCATGGTGACGTCTTGTGAGTTGCTCGTGGCGTCTGGTGAAGTTACTGGTTCATTTTCCACAGGTTCTACTATTTCTGCGTCTTGGACTGGAACTGATTCGTCTGAGTTATCATTCATATCTAGATATTAAACGGCAAAAGGCTATTCAATATCAAGTAGGAAAATGTACTATTTGCAAACAGACTTTCTGTTGCTATAGTGATTGCTAGTACTTATTTTTACCAAAGGAGGCCATATGGCAACCAAAGTAGCAGAAAAAAAATCTTCAAATTCTAAACCTATTATAGGGATCGCGATCGGATGTTTTGTGCTTTTATTTCTCGTGGGTACGGGATTATCGCTTGCATTTAAGTTTTTTGCGAACAAAATCGGATCCAGCATGGTCTCGGGAGTCATTGAGAGCAAAACTGGGGTAAAAACAAATCTTTCTGATATCGAGAAAGGCAAAATGACCTTTACCGATAACAAAACAGGTCAAACAGTGACTGTCGGATCACAGAAACTTCCAGAAGATTTTCCAAAAGAGTTCCCTATATATAACAACGCGAAAGTTGCTGGATCTGTATCTGGGATGGACGAAGGTAAGAGTGGATTTTTGGTGACCTTCACCACCACAGACAGCATGGAAAAAGTAACAAGCTTTTATAAAAATGCATTGACGGCAAATGGTTACACCACATCTGCATCATTTAATACCGACAAAATGCAAACATGGGCAGTGAAAAAAGCTACCATGGAAGGTAGCGTAAGCATTACTGCAGATGATTCACAAACAACTATTTTGGTAACCTTGGGTACCAAGTCAGAATAATCCCACATGGGGCTGATATATAAAAGCGCATTATTTTGTATAGGAATACTCGCCGTCATAGGTGGGTATTTCTGGTATATAAATCGCACCACCGCCGAGAGTACACCGGTGCATGGAAAAATACTTTCCGGTTCGTTTGACCTTACGCAGGTTCGTACTGATGGGGAATGGAAGAAATTATTGACTCCCGCGCAATATCATATAGTACGTGAGAAAGGCACAGAAATTCCATTTACGGGCGAGCTAAATAGTGAAAAGCGAAAAGGGACATATTATTCGGTGGGGTGTAATCAAGCGGTGTTTCGTTCAGAGCAAAAGTTCGAATCAGGTACTGGATGGCCATCATTTTGGGCACCTATAAATGCGGATGCATTAGTGTTGCGAGAAGATGTGACACTCGGAGATGTGCGAGTGGAAGTACTTGATAAGTGTGGTGGACACTTGGGGCACGTATTTGATGACGGACCTGATCCTACTGGAAAGAGATACTGTATGAATTCTGTAGCTTTGAAATTTGTTCCTGACGCAAATCAGTAATGTTATGGACAAATGAGAGTAAATTCTGCTTGATTGCTCAGTGCATCATTTGGTGATGTTACTTTTATTCGTTGCCACCCAGTTCTTGTGCCGTTTCCATTCGCGCCCAAAAGCCATGTTGTTGTGACTTGTTGCATGCCTGCTCCCGTGAATGTGATAGATTGTTCAGCGCTGGATGCATTATCACTGCGGAGCCAAGTATATTTTACGGTAGTGGCCGCATTCGTATATATTTTTGCGGTAAAGGTAAACGTCTGATCATTACAGCTGTGTGTTGTTCCGCTCGGCGAAACAGATGTTTCGATATTTACCACAGAAGGTGCAGGGGTCGGCGTTGGAGTAGGTGTGCTTGTAGGCGCTGAGGTAGGCTTTACCGTCGCAGTTGGTGTAGGTTTGCTTGTAGGTGTAGGTGTGTCGGTCGGAGTTGGAGTGCTTTCCTCGAGTGTAGGCTCTGGTGTAGCACGGGGAGAGACGAGAGTGGGTTCTGCTTGAGTAGATGTTTGTCTGCCGAAATAAAATGCAAGACCAATGATTACGAGAAGTACGCTAATCCCACCAACGATCATAAATATTTTTTTGTTCTTTTGCATAGAAATCTTTATACACCGAAAGGGTAAAAAGCGCAACTTCATATAATGGATAAATATATGGATTGACACGTGCGTGGTTGTGTCATAGGATACTGTTTATGAAATCAATGCATCATATGGTCATTTGTCTTATCCCCGCATAGGGGAGGATGATGGCGTTATGAACGGCCATTGAATCCCCCAAATATGAGGGGATTTTTTTGTAGAATTTTCGTATGCAAACACAAGAAATACAAAAGTTTGTTCCTGATCCACGCTGGAAAGAGCATAGTGGAGCACTATTGGTGGTTCCCCATGCGGACGATGAAGTACTTATCGGCTGGGGGCTGATTCAAACGTTGGTGGATAGCGGTATACCCGTTACCGTGTTGTTACTTTCTTTGGGTGAAAAAGGAAAAGTGTATGGTAATGAAACACCCGAAAAGGAGATAAAGGCAATTAGGAGAGAAGAATTCTATAACGCAGCCGAAGCGCTTGGTGTACGAGGAGTCATATATGAACCGACATTCCCAGATTCCGAACTCTCGCAACATCAGACAGAACTAAACACAGCGCTGACTAGATATGTACGAGAGCAGCGGTTTGATGTGATTGTTTCGTTTGCGTCCAACGAACGGACTTTCGGATTCGATCATACAGATCATCATGCTGTGGCCGCAGCCAGCGTGATTGCATCAGAAAAAGCAGATATGCCGTCTATGTTTCCAGATAGTGGAAAGGCGCTTACGTATAGACCTAGTTTGTTGGGATGGACTACCAATCCGCATATTGGTGCCACGCATCAATTATCAGAGATTGCACTTTCGGAGGAGTCAAAGGTAAAAATGGGCGAATTTCTTTCACAGCACTATCCATCTCAGTTTTCCAAAGAGACGAAAAATTCGTGGGGTCCTATATTTGATCGTATAACTCAGTCTTCGCCAAATCGACACCGACAACTATACTTTCAGACACGATAATGGAAGGAGCAATCTCCACGAAAAACCCCGCTGTTTAGGCGGGGCTTTTGTAGATAATGCGTATCTTGCGATACAAATTACGCTAATTTTACATTTTTTGCACTTGGGCCTTTTGGTCCGTCTACCACTTCAAAGGTAACGGTTGCACCTACTTGTAGTGCATCGAAGGTTACACCAACCAAATCTTTCGAATGAAAGAAAAGGTCTTTTGATTCGCCTTCGCGGGTTATGAACCCAAATCCTCTATCGGTTTTCGTTTTAACTGTACCTGTCATAGAATTTTTTACGTAAATTGGTTAATTAATCTACGCCTGTCTCCTTTCTGTAGCCGTAAGTATATCATCGTTGGCAATATATGAACATATAGCACTGTTTTTCGTGCCTATTTATGAAGAAATATGTCTAATGTTGCCCCCACTCTACCAAATTTTGGATAGACCGCTCCATTTTGCGAAGTTGAAGGTGTGCGATGATGCCAAAAAGCGAAGGTGGGGGTCTTCGGTCGGGAATCCAGCCATGAATTTGGTCGTGGATACCCTGAGCGCGCAATGCAATTATCTTTTTTCTGGTACGAATGGCGGTATTTATAAATGCGAATCGTCTCGCTACTGGTGACTGTTCGATGGTTCGTATTGCACTCATCGTACGATACAAAAAATAAATACTCTTATGTAACGATACTCTATCTAGTTTGTGATATCAATTACATTGTGTTGTATGTATCGATGACTGATGGTACGATGCGCTAGATTTCCATTATGAGAAGAGCAGAACTTCGCAAATTGGAGGATGCATATAACGAAATTTATGCGTTGTTTGGATATACGTCTCCAACACATGGAGACAAACGGCATAAACAACTCGCCTGCCGAGCATGTAATTTGATATTTTTCGATGGTGATCCAGAAAAAAATTTACGAACCAGACGACAATTTATTATAGCGAAAGAGCGAGCTGTGTTTCATGGAGATCATTCGAATCATACGATAGTATTTATCTACACAGAACGGTCTCAATGATACCTATAAATTATAAAATTTACATTATGCTTTCTTCAAATTTGATGTGGTATAGTAATTTCCATGGATAAACCCAATAAATATGGTGAGGAAGAAGCAATGGCCTATACAGCTACTCGTTCTACGTGGCCCGAGGTGATTGAATTTTTCCTTAAATACATAAAATCTCCCAATTTTCTTGATGCTGGGTGCGGTACAGGAAATGATTTACAGCTTATTTATCAGAAAACTGGTTGGTTAGGGAGTGGGTGTGATGGATCTCTCTCAATGATAGCGGAAACAAAAAAGAAGTTGCCAAACGCGGATTTACGACATGCAGATTTTGATCGTGAGTTTCCATTTGATCAACTGTTTGACACCATCTATACGCACGATGTGATTCATCATCTCAAAGCACCTGAAGTATTTTTTAAAAACCTGTATGACCATCTCGAAATAGGTGGGATACTGTGTATAGGATGTGAGTTTTCTGAAGGATTAGACAAAAAATTTACTTCGTTGTATTTTTCATCTGCGTTAGAGATTGATCGTGCACGATATCCCTCATATGAAAAAATTCATAAAATATTGCAAAATATAGGACTCAAAGATATTGAAATAGTTCATATACATGATGAAGAACCGTTTACTCAAGAGCTATATGCTCAGGCAAAAACCAAATCACATTCTATCTTGCGATTATTGTCACAAGAGGATTTTGATGCAGGATTGGCACGAATGACACAAGATTATGAGACTGGAATGTTAACGACGGCTACACGAAATTACACACTTATTGCTGTAAGAAAATAAACACAAAATAATGGTACGCATTATGTCGCTGATTGAAAGCGGGGAAGTTGTTTACCTTTCAATAGCACGCCCCAGTCATGAATATGTCCATCGTCAGACAGAGGAGAATTGATCCGAGATCCTTGTAGTACGTACACCGCTGCATCTGGTGTTTTGCCTGTTTGACGGATTTTTTCCTCCCAGAGTTCTAGCATGGCCAGTCCTCCACCAAGATATATGCGGGTTTCATTTTTCCCTGATCCGTAGACGCGAACATGAGGATTTATGTGACCCTCGCGACCAGTAGAGAGTTTGTCTCCCATATCACCAACGGTAAATAATCCCTTCGTCAACATCTCTGGTTGTGTGTTTATGAGATAGTTCGCCCCAATTTTTTTATCACCGAGGCCGTAGGCCAGTGCACCGACGCGGATAAGCAGCGGTACTTTTCTTTTTTGCGCCCTATGTATAGCGATGGCTACCCCTTGTGTGGAGGCTAC
>JAGORV010000003.1 GCA_018062625.1 Candidatus Woesebacteria bacterium | reverse complement strand
CGTGTTGGTGGTTGGAGTGTTAACTCAACGGGCTCTGGTCTATGTGCTTGGCCCGTTGGTGTTGGGGTTGGAGTATTTTGTACGCCCGTTGGTGTTGGGGTTGGAGTATCTTGTACGCCCGTTGGTGTTGGGGTTGGAGTATTTTGTACGCCCGTTGGTGTTGGGGTTGGAGTATTTATAGTGAGCGAGAATACTAGTTTACAATCTGGATTGTTCGATGCTTTTGGTGTGACTTGTGGCACGTTTGGTGCTACAGATGTTTGCTGTTCGAGTTTAGTGGATGTCAAATACGCCACAACACCAATGCCGATAGTGATAATTGTGACAATTAATAGATACCAATATTTTCTAAAAAATCTCATAGATTAATACCATGCTCCGTTTGTGAATACTTCGCCTTCGATGACAAAATCAGGTACCCCATCAGGGATAGTGTAGCTCAATGTAAATTCATTGCTTGCATTTTTTGTGGTTGTTTCTTGCCATGCGCCACCGTTTATACGGAATCGAGCTTTCGTTGGGCTTAAGTTTCCTTTTACCGCAAGGGTGACCACGTCTCCTGGAAGGAGGGTGGATGGGGTGACTTGCGTCGCACCTTTGTATATTTTGATGTTTTGACACACCGGTACTATAGATGCAGTTGGTGTAGGTTCTACCGTGTCATCATCATCACCATTATCGTCGCCACCATCCTGATAACAGCCTACACCACCGGGTCCACAAGAATATCCGGGGTAACAGCATGTCTTCGCATTACCATTATATCCATTGACACAGTATTCACGGCCTTGTCTTTCGCAATCCGCTTCAATATCTCTTTCACACCATGTGTATGTACAAGCATTTCCATTTTGGCAGTGACAGGTGTATCCACTTGGGCAACTATTGAGAGTACAACCTTGATACACTGTGTCCCATGCAGCTTTCCCTCGGAGCTCTGCTATCGGACCACTTTGCGATACAAAATATACGGCAATTGGCACGGTTAAAAGAAGTAGTGCGATAACTGCCAAAATTACTCCAGTGCGTGGTTTCTTTTTTTGTGCAAAGTTTCCATTTGGGTGTTGTGGTGGTTGTGATGAAGAGGGGGTGACTGCTGCCACTGTCGATGATCCCAGTAACTCATTCATCATCGCTTGTTTGGTGGCTTCGAGTGATGGATCAGCGACCGGTGGAACTGGCAATATCGGAACTTCCTCCTGTTTTGGCGGAATTGGTTGTTCGGTTTGTGGTGGTTGTGATGGTTCGGATACAGCAGGAATAGGAGCAGGTTCTACTGGTATTGATGGTGGTGTAGGCGTTGTATCAGTAGGCATGGGCGTAGCTTTGGCGCCTACGGCTGCATCGTTTATCGCTTTTTGTGCTGCATCTAATATGTCGTCTGCCATATATATAATTTCAGTTCATTCAAATACAAAACAATAAGCGAAAATTCCGCCTATATTCACATTAGAGTAATGCACGCAATGCGTCAAGAACCTTCTTTAGAATTTACCTATAATTATATTCTGGTAATTACTATACCACTGAAAAGTAACCCACAACCAAGTAGTAATAACAATATTAGCGGTAGTGGGGAACCCGTTGTCGGAATCGGTTCACCAGCGAGGGTAGATACTGTAGGAGTAGGATCGATAGTAAGAGTTGGTGCAATTGTTGCCGATGGTGTAGCGTCCCCAAGCACTTGGGTGCCACTTTTGAGAATTTCAAACAAATGAGTTATAGCTACGGGTTTATTTTGGGCATCTGTGGTTGTTATCGTTACACTTTGTTTGCCGGCACTCAGTGCCGTTTTAGGAGTGTAACGCCAAATTCCATCCGCTTCTACTGTTGTAGTATCAGTATAGGGACTTGTCATACCTACGATAAGCAAGATTTGGTGATTGGGTACACCAGTTCCGGTAAATAACGGAAGTGCGGTAGAAAGTGCTGCCCCGTCAGCTGGTTGGGTCAGAGCTACAGTGCTTGAAGCGGGTGATGTATCTCCTAATACAGATGGTTGTGTTGACGCCAATGGCGATTGAGTTGGTACTACAGCTTGTATTTTCCGAAAGTCATAATTTTTTCCGATGACCATAGCTGGAACCGGATTGTCATTTAATGTATCTGTTTGCGCTGTGGTGTCGCCATCGGCCGTTTGAATGGTGATTGACTCTGCAATTCGATCTGTGACGGTTAAATATTCTCCTAAGCTCTGTGTTCTTGCTAGGTGGAGTGGTATGACCCACGATCCAGAAGCCGTGACTAATGTAGAAAGTACCTGTCCATTTTCTGGAGTTACATAGATAATGGCGCCTTCGGCGGGCTTTTCTGTGGAGGTAGTGACCGTACCAAACGCCGGTTCAAGCGTAGTTCCTTTACCTGCTAGTGCAGGTCCGGTTCGTATTTCATAGGGGACGTTTCCATTTTGATAGACTTTGCTATCAGAGAGAATTCGTATTTGATATGCCGTGTCAGGTTTTGCACTGCGAACAGTGACCATATGTGTTGTATACATGTTTACGGTTGGTTTTGCATTTGCGGAAGATGGAGGCTGATCCCGATCATCAAATGCAGTGTATTTTGTACCGCCTGTTTCATCGACGGTGATTACTCCGGTTGTTGCGACATTTGTAATCCATGAAACAGTAAACGTGGTATCGGAAACATTGGATACCACGACATCTCGTGGTGCCTGTGAGACAGATGCCCTACTCATCAAGGGGGTAAGTTTATTGTATACCAGTGAAAAGATCATAATTGCTCCAATGACAAGCAATAATCCCAAGATTGTAGGTATTTTTTTAGGTTGCATATATCGTTTACTCAAATGTGCTTCGAGCTTCTAGCAGATCCAGTATATCGGTATCTATTTTAGATGTTAAGGGTGTAACCGCTTGTTGCAGTGGGCGAGCAACCGTCGTTTCTTTGGTTGTTTTGGCCAATTCAAAAAATATCCATAATAAGATGGTAAGTGTTGTAAAGACTGCGACAAGTAATAAATCACGATCATCGTCCATAGTACTATTGTGAACTATAATAACCACGAATGCGAACGGATAGCTGAAGTGTCTCTCCAGTAAGTGCTTTGCTACCAGATTGTTTGATGGTAATTGCATCAATCGAAGTGATTCTCCTGAGAGTAAGTAATCCATATAAGAATGACTTGAGGTTTGGATATCCACCAGAGATGACTACAGTGACAGGAAATTCTCCGACAAGACTTTTAGTGGGTGCAAGTTTCGCCCCCGCTGACGCTTCTTGTGTCAGCAGTGGAAGGCTCGGTACTTGCAGGGCTGAGATTGACGCTTGAGATATGTTTGCTATATGGTACAGCTGTCGAGCTAGAAGTACTGCATCCGGGTTGAACGGCAACGCCTCACTTACTAGAGGTAGACGATCTTGTATGGTTTCAAAGGTAGCTTGTGCAAGAATTAGCGCGGTAATTTTGTCTTCAAGTTGCTTGTTTACTGCAGTTTTATCTTGTATTTCTTTTCGGAGATATATGATTGTTTGTGCAGTTGGACGTACTGCATACCATGCAAAAAGCGATATGGCTAAAAATGAAAATACCGCTGCGGTCGATGCTTGTGCTTTTGGTTTTTTGAGTGTCGGTGTGATTTGTTGATAAAATCGGCGAAATCGATTTTGGTATTGTGCTTCTTCTGGTGATTTTGTCAGGTTCATATATTTATTTGGTAACGACCGGTATAATTGGCACGATATCTGCAGTAAATTGAAACTCTATACCTTTCGTTGGCGATCTATTTATATCACCCAACAATACATTTTTTAGCTGTTTCGCTGCTTGAAGATTTGCCAAGAATTGAGAGAATCCTTGCGTAGAGCCGGCAACCGCCGCCACGGCGAGTCTTGTTGTAGAGAGTTCTATGGTTGTAAGGTATACATCGGGAGGTATGAGTGTTTCCAGTGTTGAGATGATATCCACAGGACCAGCTTGAGTGCTTATAACTTTTTTTATTGTCGCAAGATTTGCTTGGAGAGATTTAATTTGTTTTTCAAAGTCTGCGTTTGCTTTTATGATGACCTGTTTTTGGTTTACTTCTTCTGTAAGGTCTGTGAGTTTTCGATCCAAACTAAAACGAGATATAAACGCCAGCAACACAATGATCTCAGTGGTGATCATGATGTATCTGCCATAGGTGGTAGCCCACGCGACTATGCGTCCCCATGGAGTGTGTTCTAGGTCTTGTTCACCCAATAAATTGATACTTACCGGTTTGGCAGGCATGAATTCAGTATAGAGTAAAATGCGCTTTTTACCAATGAATCAATTGGTGTGAAAGTATGTCAAAAGTAAAAAGAAGTCGAGAGGAAAAACGAGAATTATTTCGCGAGTAATTTTGCGAGTCTGCTTTTCGTTCTTGCTGCAGTATTTTTGTGAATGAGATGATGTTTTACTGCTTTATCGAGTGCCGCAAATGCTGCACTTAGGGATTTCTGTGTTGGTCCTTTGCGTGCTTTTTTTACAAATTGCGCAATAGTTCCTTTGGATTTTTTATTTTGCACGGTTCGAGTTCTATCGTGACGGAGCTTTTTTGCGGCCTGTTTTGTGATTGGCATATACGAAGTATACAAGATGTGGGCCTTTTCGGTCAAGGGCGGGAGGGTCTATAATAAGCTTTGCATGCAAAAAGTCTGGGCGTTTATTACTAAAAAACAAATGACCGTAGGGAGCGCAGCTCTTGTGTTGGCACTTATGGTGTTAGCTTCGCGTGTGTTAGGTTTATTTCGTGATCGTTTACTTTCGATGTACTTCGGTCCCGATGAGTTAGGTGTGTATTTTGCTGCGTTTCGTATACCCAATTTTATATTCGAATTACTTGTTATGGGAGCGCTTACATCGGCATTCATACCCGTGTACGCCAAACACTTAGCAGATGGACAGGAAGAAGAAGCACAAAAAGTAGCCTCAACGTTAATTAATTTAAGCTTAGTTATATTGTTTGTCTTGTTGATCCCGACATATCTTGGTGCAGATTGGATTTCTCGTGCATTGGCTCCGGGGTTTAGTAGTGGACAGATACAACAAATGAGTGCATTCACCCGATTTATGGTGATCTTTCAGGTTGCACCACTGCTCGTAGGAAACGTATTTACCGGTGTATTACAGTCTCATAGTTTATTTTTTATTCCAGCCGCTGCTCCTGTGTTATATAACATCGGTATCATTATAGGTATTGTATTGCTTACTCCGGTATGGGGATTGTGGGGACCAGTTGTGGGAGTAGGAATTGGAGCATTATTATTTGTGCTGATTCAAATACCACTTATATATAAAGCAGGTTACCGACATACATTTCAACTTCACACAAAACTTTCTGGTGTACGCGAAGTAGGGAAGCTTATGGCACCGCGTACATTTGGGCTCGCGATTTCTCAGATAGATACGACGATAGATCTTATGCTCGCGAGCTTGATGGGTGCGCGCATGGTCACTATTTTTAATTTTGCGCAGCATCTACAGCAATTACCTGTAGGGTTATTTGGTACCACTGTCGCACAAGCCGCTCTTCCATCGCTTTCACAATTATCTTCAAAAGAAAAACAACCTGAATTTGTGCGGGTTATCATTGCAGCAATTCATCAGATATTATTTTTAGTTCTTCCGGCTTCAGCACTATTTATCGTGTTGCGTATTCCAATAGTCAGACTTGTCTTTGGAGCCTCGCGGTTTGATTGGGCAGCCACAGTGGCAACGGGCATGACATTGTCTGCATTTAGCATTTCGCTTTTTGCTCAGGCGATTATACAAGTTCTCGCTCGAGGATTTTATGCGTTGTATGATAGCAGAACTCCGGTGATTGTTGGAGTCGTGACAGTCATACTAAATTCGCTGATGAGTGTAGTTTTTGTATTGAGTTGGCATTTGCCTGTTTGGTCGTTAGGATTGTCTACCTCCATCGCAAGTATACTCAATGCATTTTTGTTGTTTTATTTTCTCAATAAAAAAGTACACGGATTTATTTCTCGTGATTTTCTGATTCCTGCTGCGAAAATGGTAATTGCAGCTATTATCACTGGTGTATCGTTATACTTGCCATTGAAGCTGTTTGATCAATTGGTGTTTGATACAACGCGTACATTTGGACTTATTTTACTCACAGGCTTGTCCGGATCTGTAGGTTTGGGTACATATATATTCTTATCATGGGTCTTAGGAGTTGAACAGGTTCAGTCCATATTCCGATTTACCAAGCGTATACAGAATATTCGAGGATTCTTCCTTGAGCCTGCGCAAGAAGTGGTAAATGGTGGGATGACCGATAAACTATCTTAGTTTTAGATCTACTTTTTCTTTTCGAGTTCTAGGATGGTGATTGCTTGCGCGTACATGTATATAGATTTGGTCAAAGTGTTGCCTGTGATTTCTTCTGTACTTGTTTGCTCTTTGCCTATAAGAAATTTTTCACGGTAGGTGTAGGTTCCCGCATCAAGATTGGTAAACGTAACCGGCACTGTTTCTGCATGGCTTCCTGCTTGATCGAAGTTTACGAGGAGGACTCGAATTTTTTCGTCTCTTTTCGATGCAAAACCAGTAACCCATGATCCTTCTCCAGAAAGTGCGAGCCTTGTGCCTGCCATACTATCAAGAAAATTGAAAACAAAATATCGTGGTTTTTTACGAAGCCCATTATCCTCATTTGTAAGTAGTCCCCATCCATCACCATCTATTTGCCCTGGGCCATCTTTGAGTTGAAAGGTAAAGAGCGCTGTGGGTCCACCCGATATGAGCTGGCGTACTACTGCGACTGTGTGTGCAGCGCCGTATGATGTGCCATACCCTTTGCTTTTGGCGCCAGTAAATCCAAATTCTGTAATAAATTTAGGCAACAGTGTGTAGCTTGGGTAAGGAAGGAGCCACTTGATAAGATTTCGTTGGTCGGTAGCGTATTGCGTCGGTGTTGGTAGATACGAATGCCAAGATAGGAAATTTACTCTGTTGCCACTTTGGACGAGTGCCTCGATCCATCGTTGATATAATCCCGTTGTGGAAGGACCACCAAGTCCAAAACTGTTTACACCTTTTGCATTGGACGCACCAATTGCAGCATATTTGTAGAGTGTAAGGTAATTTTTTTCGCCACCCAATGACCACTTTCCGAATTGTTCAAGATCGGGTTCATTCCACACTTCATATTGTATATCGTTTATGTTTCGTTGAGATTTACCGCTAAAGTGCTCAATCGTTGCTGTAACGACTTGTGCCCACTCGTTCCAGTCGTTGGGCGGATTTATGATCACGCCATCTTTTGCTATCACATTCGGCATATAGGAGAGTGCTAGGACGGGTTTAGCTCCAGTTGCGATGATGGAATCAACTGCGCGATCCAGTGCTCCCCAGTTATAGGTGAGTCCACTTCCAGATCTATCTACAACATTATAATTGTCGTAGAGATGATCGAGACGAATATATTTGGGTCGAAGCGCTTTCACCTCAGGTATGATGGACGCAAGCATGTCTGTGCGCTCTTCGCCACCTTGCGCAAATGAGTGGTAGAAGTCTGTTTTTATTTGTTCTTGCTCAGCTTTTACGTCTACAAATATCACTGCTGGTGTTCCAGAAGCCTTTGAGACAAAGTTATATGCCTGATATACCAACGTGACAAATAGCGGTAAAAATATTGTGAGTGCAAGAAGAGAAACAAGTGATGTCGTTCTTCCTGTTACATGACGAATAAGTATGCTCATAACGGTCGGCGAGCCAGCATTGGTACAAATGACCCCGCAAGTATAAATATAATACCTAGGCCCAATAAAAGAAATGTGTTTTCTACAGCGCCGGTCGCAGGTATTGCACTGCCCGAAGCGCCATTTTCAGCTCCTGATGCCACAACAAATGCGAGTGTTGCTGTGGTAGTTTGATTTGTGCTTGGGTCTTTTGCTGCCACCACAATCGTATGTGGACCACTTGATATTGGTTGAGGTACTGTATAGGTCCAATTTCCGTTTGCGTCTGCAGTTACTGTTGCAGTGATTTCTTCAGAAGAATGAATCACGATGGTGACTACAGATCCAGCGGGAGCTTTTCCTGTGATCGTAGGTTGATCAGTTGTAACGGACTGATTTACTGTTGGCGTTTTTATTGTGACCGCTGACGTGGAGGCGCTATCACTTGCTCCTTGTGTAGGGGTAAGCGTGGGGGTCAATGTGGTTGTAGGGTTTATCGTAGCTGACGGCGTAGCTGTTGGAGTTACCGAAATATTATTTCCACCAGTGATGATTACTGTAGTTGGGGATGAGCCAATTAACACATTGACACTTCCCTCACCGAGAGCGCCCACATATGTATCATTGGCAAATCGAATACTGACAGGGCTTGTGGTGGAACTGAGCGCTTTAAATTTAATTACCGCTGCAGTTCCAGTACCGTGGATTGGTGTCGTAGTATTTGCAGCGCCCACTGCAATAGACGCTGTTCCATTTCCGATAACTCCAGAGGAAATAATATTTGGGAAAAGCGTACCATTATTTATGGTTAATGCTTCGAGTTTGGTTGGGTCGTAGACGATGTTTATCTGTGCGGCAACAACCTGATTGTCTCCTGTGTCGAGCCTTGCCTCAAGGGTAAATTCCTCATTTGGAGCTTTTGTAACGGACGCTGGGGAAAGCGCTATGTTTGTTGCAGGTGCTGCACGCTTGCGTAACTCCTGACTTCGCATGGAAAGAAAGACAGTAGCAGGTATAGCAATCAAAGTAATCAGTCCAACAATAATAAAAACAACTCTTTTCATGTCTTTACTCATTATGAAGAACACATACGTTCTTGGCAATAGGATTGTGAGGCATAAAACAAGTAGGATTTGAGAGGTGAAAAAGAGGTCTTGACAATGATTAGCACTCGCGGTATATTAGTGCTAAATCAACAATATGGACCCACGTACAGATCTTACGCCACGACAGATACAGATTTTGAAAGCAATAATTGAGGAATATATTGCAACTGCTGAATCTGTAGGGAGTGAAACGCTAGATAAAAAATATAATCTTGGCGTGTCTCCCGCGACGATTCGTAACGAAATGGTGAGATTGACCGAAATGGGAATGTTGCATCAACCACATACTTCAGCGGGGCGTAGTCCTACATCGCAAGCGCTCAAGTATTACGTTGAGCATCTTATGAAGGCAAAAGATATGTCTGTTGCCGAAGAAGTGGCGGTAAAGGAAAAAATTTGGGATTACAGACAAGAAATCGACAAGTTATTGCGAGAGGCGACCAAGGCACTTGCAGAAAAGACACATACACTCGCGCTCACTGCAACCAATGAGGGTGACTTGTATTATTCTGGGGCGGCAAACATATTAGAAATGCCAGAATTTTATGACTATCAGCTGACTCACGAATTACTGGAAAGTTTGGACGAACGAAATTTTTGGTGGAATGTCATGGAAAGTCATGCAGACCCATTTTCCATTCTTGTGGGTGATGATTTGATGAGTGGCGCGCTAGCTCAGTGTGGATTTATATACTTTAAGTTTAAAACACCACATGTGGTGGGAGCGATTGGGGTAATTGGACCGACTAGGTTGAATTACTCTAACATTATTCCAGTTGTGCAATATATGGGTGGATTGATTGATGAGTTTGCAACTGCACGTTGATATATGAAAAAACAACTTGACCCACAAATAGAAGTGTTAAAAAAGGAAACCGAAGAATGGAAAACTAAGTACATGCGCGTTCTTGCCGATTATCAAAATTTGGATAAGCGTGCACAGGATCAGGTTGGAGAGGCGCGTAAATTTGCAGCCGAGATGATTTTACAGCGTATCTTGCCAGTTCTGGATACATTTACAAAAGTGAAAAATCATATAAAAGATATGGGATTTGATTTGGCGTATAAAGAATTGCTTGCAGTTATAGAAGAACAAGGCGTTACACCTATCAAAGTGTTAGGCGAGCAATTTGATCCACATCAAATGGAGTGTATTGAAGTAGTGAGTGGGAAAGATAATGAAGTGGTAGAAGAATTGCTCGTTGGATATATGTTTCGAGGAAAAGTATTACGTATTGCCCAAGTAAAGGTTGGTAAATCTTCTGGGGCTGACACATCATCCGAGCGGAGTAATTAGTATTGGTTATTTATAAAAGGAGGCCATATATGGCAAAAATTATAGGTATTGATTTAGGAACAACAAATTCTTGTGTATCTGTTATGGAAGGCGGAGCGCCAAAAGTTATTCACTCTGCAGAAGGACGTAACGTTATTCCATCTGTTGTTGATCCCATAAAAAATATTGTCGGTGATGTCGCAAAGCGACAAATGGTGCTCAATCCAAAATCCACTATTTTTTCTGGTAAACGCTTGATGGGTCGCAAGTTCTCTGACCCAAGCGTTCAAGCAGATATGAAGTGGTTACCATACACGATAAAAGCCGGCAAAAATGATATGGCTGTCGTAGAGGTTGAAGGGCGACAATTCACCCCACAAGAAATCTCTGCAAAGATATTGGCCAAAATTAAAGCAGATGCAGAGAAGTATTTGGGTGAGCCAGTCAAACAGGCAGTGATTACTGTTCCTGCATATTTTGACGATAGCGAACGACAAGCGACGAAACAAGCAGGGGAGATCGCAGGTTTGGAGGTTATGCGTATTATAAATGAGCCAACTGCAGCCGCACTTGCGTATGGATTAGATAAGAAAAATGCTCACACCATAGCGGTATACGATCTTGGTGGTGGAACATTTGATATTTCAATTTTAGAATTGGGAGAAGGTGTATACGAAGTCAAAGCAACCAATGGTGATACTCATCTTGGGGGAGATGACTTTGATAAAGCCATTCTTGATTATTTGGCTGATGAGTTTAAGAAAGAAAATAGTGTTGATCTTCGCAAAGATAGTCAGGCACTACAGCGACTACGAGATGCAGCAGAGAAGGCAAAAATAGAGCTTTCTAGTTCTTTGGAAGCGGAAATCAATTTGCCATTTGTGACCCAAGGTAAAGATGGACCACTTCATTTGGTCATGAAGCTATCTCGGGCGAAGCTTGAGCAAATCGTTGAGCCTTTGATTCAAAAATCTATTGAACCAGTGAAAAAATGTCTCACTGATGCAAAGCTTAAAGTTGGAGATATCAACGAAATAGTACTTGTGGGTGGTATGACCCGCATGCCAAAAGTCGTTGAAATCGTAAAATCATTCTTTGGTAAAGATCCAAATGCATCAGTTAATCCTGATGAAGTGGTGGCAATCGGTGCTGCTGTGCAAGCTGGAGTACTTACTGGAGAAGTAAAAGACGTTGTGCTTTTGGATGTGACACCACTTACCCTCAGTGTCGAAACATTGGGAGGTGTGTCTACACCCATGATTCCACGAAACACAACGGTTCCGACCAGTAAAACAGAGATATATTCAACGGCTGCAGATAATCAGACGTCTGTTGAAATCAACGTTTTGCAAGGAGAGCGGCCAATGGCGACCGATAATAAGTCGCTTGGACGATTTGTGCTTTCCGGCATTCCGCCAGCACCACGCGGTATTCCTCAGGTTGAGGTAACCTTTGATATTGATGCCAGCGGTATCTTAAATGTGGCAGCCAAAGATAAAGCCAGCAACAAAGAGTCAAAGATTACGATCACCGGCTCTACTGGATTGTCTAAGGATGAAGTAGAGAAAATGCGCCAAGAAGCAGAAGCGCATGCTGCCGAAGATTCGGAAAAGAAAGATAAAATCGAATCGAGAAATAAAGCAGACAACATGATCTACTTGGCAGAGAAAACAGTGAAGGATGCTGGTGACAAAGCCAAAGAAGAAGATAAAAAAGTGATAGAGGAAAAGACAAAAGCACTCAAGGATATTCTTGAGACTGGATCCAAAGAAGATTTGGAGAAGGCAACAAGTGAATTGTCTGATGTAGTACAGAAACTGGGAGCCGCTATGTATCAACAAGCGCCTCCAGCAGGTGGAGCACCCGCTGATGGAGCGTCAGTAGATGAGGTACCAGCAGATGATAAAGCCAAAAAAGACGATAAAGGCAAAAAAGTTGAAGAAGGCGAAGTCGTTAGTTAATTATAAAATATATTATAAAACTCTAGGCGCGCGAAAGCGCGCCTAGTTGGTATAATAGCGATATCTTATGGCCAAACGAGATTTTTACGAAGTATTGGGTGTGTCCAAAACTGCTTCCGCAGATGAAATGAAAAAAGCATATCGGAAGCTTGCGTTGGAGTGGCATCCAGATCGAAACAAGGCTGCAAACGCTAGTGAGAAGTTTAAAGAGATAAACGAAGCATATGCGGTATTGTCTGATCCTCAGAAGAAGCAGACATATGACCAGTACGGGCATGCACCATTTTCTCCGGGAGGCGGAGGCGCTGGGGCAGGACAGGGAAATCCGTTTGGTGGGGGTTTTGGTGGACAAGGGCCATTTAGCTATTCATATAGTAGCGGTGGGCAAAATCCATTTGGTTCAGACTTTATCGATCCTTTTGATATATTCGAGCAATTTTTTGGCGGCGGCGGAGCTCGTGGTGGCCAGCGGAGGCGCGCACATCCAGCATACGAAATCTCTATAGATTTTATGGATGCTATAAAAGGGGTCACACGAGAAATTCATGTACCTCGTGGAGAAGCAGGAGAAGGGTCAGTGAAAAAGACCATAAAAATTCCAGCGGGTGTAGATAGCGGATCTCGTATTCGATTTGATGAATTTGATCTTGTAATTTCCGTCAAAGCTGATAAACAGTTTCAGCGAGAAGGCGATGATATATTTATTGAGCGCGCAATTCCCTTCTCATTAGCTGCTTTAGGTGGTGCCATAGAGGTTCCAACGGTTGAGGAGCCTGTTACTATCCGAATTCAACCGGGAACGCAGGCTGGCACGCTAATTCGCCTTCGTGGCAAAGGGGCTCCACATGTGCGAGGAAGCGGTCGGGGCGATCAATACGTTAAAATCCAACTTCATGTGCCTACACATCTTTCTCGCAGACAGCGAGAACTTCTTGCCGAACTCGAAGAATCTAATATCTAATCTGGTTGACGTGAAGCTATAATTTACTATATAATAAAGAAGATTTAGAGAGCTTGAGGTGGGGTGACCCGCCTTTTTTACTAATTACAGGGGAAAAAACTATGCCAGCAACAGTCAGAAGTGAATTTTCATTAGCATTAAACCAAGTCGCCACCGAGCGAGGAATTGATCCTGTCGCAGTTTTGGAGACCATTCAGGCAGCTATTTTGGCGGCATACCGCAAAGATAACGGTGCAGATGAGATTCCAACTCTTACGGTTGATTTGAACCCAGATACCGGTGAAGCTCGTGTGATCAAAGATGGGGTAGACGTAACTCCTCCCGGATTTGGTCGTATTGCAGCTCAAACTGCAAAACAGGTTATCTTACAACGCATTCGTGAGGCAGAAAAATCAGCAGTTTTGGCGGATTATCAAGGTAAAATTGGTAATATCGTCGGTGGTATGATTTTGCGATTTGACGGTCCTAATATCGTTGTCGATATTGGTCGCACGCAATCTGTCATGCCTCCACAGGAGCAAAATCCAGCAGAACGATACCATCTTAATCAGCGTCTAACCTTTTATATCGAGGGAATTCGTGAGACCATGCGTGGCAACGAGATCATTGTGTCTCGTGCTCACAAAGGCTTAGTCGAAGGGTTATTTGCTCGTGAGGTACCAGAAGTTGCTCAAAGTTCAGTCGAACTCCGTGTAGTAGCACGTGAGGCGGGAAATCGCACAAAAGTCGCTGTATTTTCTAGTACTCCAGGAGTGGATCCTGTTGGAAGTTGCGTTGGTCAAAAAGGCGTACGCGTTCAAGCGGTCATAAGTGAGCTTGGTGGCAATGAAAAAGTCGATATCATTCAGTGGAGTGAGGATATGAAGCAGTTTATCGTAGCAGCGCTTGCTCCAGCCAAAGATATTGATGTTGTGTTGGATACCACCAAACAAGCAGCAGAAGTTACCGTGCCAGAAGATCAGCTATCTCTCGCTATTGGTCGTGATGGTGGAAATGTCAGACTCGCGGCTAAACTTACTGGCTGGAAGATCGATATTAAAGGAAAACCAGTCGTTGGTCAGCCCGAAGTAGCCGAAGTTGCAAAAGAAGAAGCACCAAAAACCGAAGAAGCACCTGTCGCTGTAGAAGAAGTGTCAGCTGAAGCCTCAAAAGAAGAGGTCGTCGAGGCTGTTCCAGCACAAGAAACACCAAAAATAGATGAAACTCCAGTTGTAGAAGAAGCGCCAGCAGAAACACAAAGCACAGACGACAAACCAAGCGCATAATATGAAATGCAGGTTTGCACGACCTTTTATCTATGGATTCCAAAGACAAAGCACAAGCAGTGTTGCCGATAAAGTCACCTTCATTGACCGTTAGACCCCCTGTCGTTGCAGTGTTGGGACATGTAGATCACGGGAAAACCACACTTCTAGATACTATCCGTAAAGCACAGGTTGCCAAAGGTGAGCATGGAGGTATCACCCAACATATTGGTGCATACCAAATAGACGTCGTGAAAAAAGGAGATCCTACAAAAAGAATTACTTTTATAGACACTCCGGGTCACGAAGCATTTGCTAAGATTCGTTCTCGAGGAGCAGCTGTAGCAGACATCGCTATTCTAGTCGTTGCAGCAGATGATAGCGTAAAGCCACAAACACTAGAATCCATAGAACAGATCAAAGCTGCTGGAGTGCAAATGATCGTTGCGATAAATAAAATTGATGTAGAAGGTGCGATCGTTGATAAAGTGAAGTCGGACTTAGCAAAAGTAGGTGTACAAGTTGAGGGATTTGGTGGTGACGTACCTGTGAGTTTGGTTTCGGCAAAAGTTGGGACTGGGGTTCCAGAACTTCTTGATTTAATCTTATTACTTGCTGAGATGAAATCTCTCCAAGCAAGCCCTGACGCATCGTTTGAAGGAGTTGTGATTGAGGCTAAAATAGATAAATTCCAAGGAACTACCGCAACAATATTAGTGAAAAATGGCACGCTTTCAGTAGGTACTGTCTTATATGAAGGTCAAGTTGCGCTTGGAAAAGTACGATCTATGGTAAATGAGCGCGGTGAACAGGTAAAAACTGCAACTCCTAGTCAACCGGTCGTTGTGACTGGATTTTCAAAACTTCCTGTCGTTGGAGAGGTGGTAAGTCATACGCCTCAAATACACGAGATAAAACAGGTTGAGACTCAGGCTGTCGCGACAAACGCTATCGACTTTATGGCCATGATGGATGAAGCGGCAAAAAAGAAGTTGAAAATTATTCTAAAAGCAGATACCTCAGGTTCGCTTGAGGCGGTCAAAGAAGCACTTCCCAAAGATCAAATAGACGTCGTTCGTACAGGGCTTGGTGAGATTCTTGAAGCGGATATTTTAGAGGCGCAAGCTATGGGGGCGATCGTCATTGGATTTAATGTCAAAGCTGGAAACTCTATTGAGCGGTTGGCACGGGTCGAGAAAGTGGTATATAGAACCTACACCATCATATATGAACTTCTTGATGAGATGAATGATGTGGTAGAGGGTATGGCAGAGTTACTAACTCACGAGAGAGAGCTTGGGCGTGGAAACATTATCGCCGAGTTCCCGTTTAGCAAAGACCGGATTGCAGGCACAAAAGTGATTTCCGGACGGCTTGCCAAAGGCGATTCTGTTCGCATTATGCGTGAAGACGTCGAAATTGCTCGAGTACGCATAAAATCTCTAAAAAAAGGTAAAGAAGATATTACCAAGATAGAAATGGGAGCAGAGTGCGGAGTCCTTTTTGACAAAAAGGTTGATTTTACGCTCCAAGATGTTATAATAGCGTATACTACAGGATAGTATATGGACTACGAACAAGCACTTACAAAAGCCAAAGAAATGGTGGGCAACGCGAAAGAGGTCGTGATTGTCACACATGGAAATCCCACGATGGATAGTTTGGGTGGAAGTTTGGCATTGTGTTTAGGGCTTATATCCCTCGGAAAAAAAGCTTCAGTAATTTGCCCAGATCCCATAACCGTTGGATTATCCAGTTTTGTCGGTGTGGATAAAGTATCTAAAGAATTTGGAAAGAAAAACTTTGTCATATCGCTTGACTATGAAGATGGCTCTATAGAGAAAGTTAGCTACAACATAGAAGGTAAGAAGTTTAATCTTGTAGTAGAGCATAGACCGGGGTATGAACCATTTGTTGCAGATAAAGTGCAGTATAGCTATCAAGGAGTTGGAGCAGATCTAGTTATAGCAGTAGATACGCTCAATTTTGCTGCGATGGGGCATATATATGAATCAAACAAAGAGTTATTTGCCGGAAAGTCCATCATCAATATTGATTTTCACAAAGATAATGCAAATTATGGAAATATCAATTTAGTCGATCCAGGAGCTTCTTCTACCGCGGAATTGGTTGCAGAGTTTTTGGCTACATTAGGGGTAAAGCTTACGACCGATATAGCAACGAATCTTTTGAATTCTATTTATGCAGCGACCGATAATTTCCGAAATGAAAACGTGACATCTATGGCATTTGAAGTTGCCTCTGTCTGTGTGAAGGCTGGAGCGACGAGATTTGGCGTGGCACCACGGCCGGTGACTGCTACAGCGACACAAATCGCAGATGTACCTGTCAAAGAGTCAGCAGTTCCTATGACGACGATTGCGCCTCAAGTACCACAAGCGCCACATGTGCCAACTCTTGATAATAATCACTCTGTGGAAAAGCCACAGGGAAACCCAGCGACTCCACCGCCAGCCGAATGGCTGAAGCCAAAAATCTTCAAAAGCTCTTCACTTGTGTAATCCATCATATTGTTTATAGCGCGTAAGTATGATTAAATTGCGTAGATCTAATTTTTCTATGGATACAGAACATCCGCAACCCGATCCTGTTGTGCCAGCTGTCCAATACGCTGGATTTTGGCTTCGATTTCTTGCATATTGGGTAGATTTTCTTCTATTGTTTCCGTTAGGATTCATTATCCAAAGCTTATTGGGAAATAATCCTTTTGCAATTTTTAGCGTGCAGACGCTTAGTGAGGCGCAGAAAATACAATCGTCACCTAATCAGCTTGTTAGTGTGTTAGCAAGTATGGCGGTTGGTATCGCATACTTTTTTGTATTTTGGGTGCACTATGACGGAGCAACACCCGGCAAAAAATTGTTGGGGATAAAAATTATTCGTGAGAATGGTGAAAAGATTACCTATCCAGTTGCGTTTATACGATATATTGGCTTTTTGCTTTCCTCGGCGACCATTTTCTTTTTTGGACTCGGATTTCTTTGGGTGATTTGGGATAAGAAAAAACAGGCACTCCACGATAAAATAGCAGGCACCATCGTGATAAAGAGTGGTAGTGGAAAGCTTGGGCTTGGTATTTTTTTGGCGCTGTTGGCACATTTGATATTTTTTGGTTATATGGGCGCAACTATGTATAAAGGTATCCGGTTGGCACTCAACGAGCGCGCAAAAGGTAACGTGAGCGAATCGGTTATCCAAGATCATTTAAAGTCAAATCAAGAGAAGGATAAAAACAAGATTCTCTCATATGCACCAACGAGTTGTGGATTGACGCTCCCTGTTCCAAAAACAACTGACATACAAGACGCAAAAAGCAGAAAATGGCTTTTTGAAGAGGTTCCATTGGCCGCAAAGAGTTTTTATGTCTTGGATAAAGACGTCTATACTACTGACAAAGTGCAAGGAGTCTTTATAGGGTATAAAGATGCGACCGCGCGACTCGGGGGCAATAGCTTTAGCTCTGCGTTCCCAGGGTTAAATATTTATTGCGCAGATAACACCAAGTCATATACTTTGGACGAGTTTATATCTCTTGCTCTAGCAAATAAAAATTATAAAGTGGAAGTAGGGGAGAAAAAAGCTCTTTGGGGTGAAGTAGAGCTTATGCCTATTACGCTTCAAGGGAAAAATGAGAATGGCACAGAATTTCGTGATGTGGCAAATATTGGTGTAACCAAAGATAAAAGTAAACTTTTATATATAAGGGTCTGGTCTGTTGACGAAAAAGATCCAAGTTTCGCTGCGGTTGATGAAGACATAAATGTTATAGTCCGCAATCTTCAATATCGAGCAGGATCTGCTCAGTCTGACACGCAAGATGCGAAGTAGTCAGACAACTACTGATCATCATAGAAGCGCTTTGTGCCTAAAATTTTGAAAAGTATGCTTCTGGCTTTAGGTTTCTACCTTGTAAAATCAGGCAGGATATAGTATAATATCGCAATCGGGAGCCAAAAATGTGTGCTCCTTTTTATATAATTCTATGGCTAAAGTTACAAAAAAAGCAGCAGTAAAAAAGGTAGTAAAAAAAGAAAAAAAGACTACCGATGACGCAACGCCAAAAGTTACCGAACTTCTGAAAAAAGCAGCGAAGGTAGAAAAAAAAGCGAAAAAAGAAGAAGTTTCCGCAACACCTTCCCCAGAGAAACAAGAAATTATTACGCAATACGCAGTAAATGATGGAGACACAGGGAGTCCTGAAGTGCAAATCGCGCTTTTGACACGAAGAATTGAAAAACTTGTTGGACATTTGCGTACTAATCCACACGATAATCATTCACGACGTGGTCTTTTGGGATTGGTAAGTAAGCGCCGAAGACTTTTGAATTATTTAGATAAAAAAGATAGCAAACGAGTAAAAGCTATAAAAGTAAAGTTAGGTTTAACATAACAGCACACGAGTGCAGCCTCATAGAGAACCATAGTGGTCGAGGAAAAAGTATAGAAGGCAGATAAAACCACGCTTCCCATATTCTTTCTTCAACCTCTAGCTTCTTTATACTTGGCGTACCCCTGATGCTGAAATAGTATGAAAATTATCACAAAATCCGCAGATATTGGCGGACGTTCCCTCGAGCTTGAAGTCGGTCGATTTGCAGAGCAAGCAAACGCAGCGGTATTGGCTCGATATGGTGACACCATGGTGTTAGCGACAGTTGTCGCATCTTCTAAAGAAACTTCGTTGGATTATTTTCCACTTAGTGTTGAATACGTTGAACGGCTATATGCTGGTGGACGCATTAAGGGTTCTCGTTGGGTAAAACGAGAAGGAAGACCTACGGACGATGCAGTACTTGCAGGGCGTGTGATTGATCGATCTATACGACCATTATTTCCAAAATCATATAAACACGATGTGCAGGTTATCATAACTGTTCTTGCTATAGACGGTGTTAACGATCCTGATGTGTTGGGATTGGTTGCGGTTTCTGCTGCATTATCTATCTCATCTGTGCCATGGAATGGGCCAGTTGGAGGGGTACGTATGGGATACGTAAAGAGCGCAGAAGGGGAAGCAGGTACACTTATCGCCAATCCCACAGCGACAGAACAGTCTAATAGTGATTTTGACTTCATTGTTTCCTCGACTCGTGAGCATGTGTTGATGCTTGAGGGGGGATTCTGCGAAACACCAGATGAAATAGCAAATGAAGCAGTGGTGAAAGCAAAAGAAGTAAATAATCAACTCATCGATTTAATCGAAGATTTGACGAAAGCCGTGGGAAAGAAAAAAGATGCTATTCCAGAAACTACAGAAGCAGATGATTTGAAAAATAAAATTGTCGCTGACTATAAGAAAGAAATGGAAGTCGCATTTGCTAAAAAAGCAGAAAAAGAATTTGGTGGCACGGAAGTTGCGGAACTCGCCAAAGTTATCGCAGAAGCATATGGCACAGACTATAGCGTAAAAGCTGTAGAAGAAGCGCTTGATGCATTGTTTAAAAAACAAGTTCGTGAAAATATTTTAACCAAAGGTATGCGATTTGATGGTCGAAAACTTGATGAAGTTCGATCTATCGACGCAGCGGTTGGTTTGGTTCCACGAGTGCATGGTAGTGCCATGTTCAAGCGTGGTCAGACCCAAGTGCTTACAATAGCGACTCTTGGTACACCAAGTTTGGCACAATTAATCGAAAGCGCAGCTGGAGAAGAGTCAAAGCGATATATTCATCATTACAGCATGCCTCCATATTCTGTGGGAGAAACAGGGCGAGTTGGTACACCAAATCGTCGAGAAATCGGTCATGGCGCGCTAGCTGAACGCGGATTGCTTGCTGTGATACCAAGTGAGGAAGACTTTCCATATACCATCCGTTTGGTGAGTGAAGTTATGTCGAGTAATGGCTCGACATCTATGGCTTCCACTTGTGGATCCACCCTTGCCCTTATGGACGCAGGAGTGCCGATCAAGGAACCAGTTGCGGGTATCTCTATTGGCCTTATGACCGACAAAGATCATAAGACTGGTAAGTATGAATTGCTTACCGATATTTTAGGGATAGAAGATTTTGCCGGAGATATGGATTTCAAAGTAGCTGGAACCAAAAATGGTATCACTGCTATCCAACTCGATGTCAAAGTCGATGCGCTTACCGATGAAATGGTAAAAGAAACATTTGCCAGAGCCAAGGCCGCTCGTATGTTGATCTTGGAGAAAATGACCGCGGTCATTCCAACATTCAGACCTGCGCTTTCTCAATATGCACCGAAAGTGACGCGAGTCATGATTCCGGTAGAGCGTATTGGAGAAGTCATCGGTCCGGGAGGAAAGATGATTCGTCAAATTATCGCAACCACTGGAGCCACAGTTGATGTGGAAGATGATGGATCTGTGATGATTTCAGGCATAAATCCAGAAAACGTGCAGAAAGCCGTTGATTGGGTAGAAGGCTTGGTCAAAGAGGTAAAACCAGAAGAGGAATATGAGGGAGAAGTGAAACGTATCTTGCCATTCGGGGCATTTGTAGAGATACTTCCCGGAAAAGAAGGTATGGTACACGTTTCCCAGATGTCTACTGGGTTTGTAGGCGATCCAAATGAGATCGTAAAGCTTGGACAATTTGTAAAAGTGCGGGTCATGGAAATAGATGACCAACATCGTATAAATCTGTCTATGCTTTTTGGTGAAGACGCCAAAGCAAAACCAGCTGAATCTCGATCCGGCGGCGGTGGAGACCGTGGCGGAAGAGGTGGTGGCGGTGGATTTAGACGCGGACCACGAAGATTCTAATCGGTGATAATTTTGTATTATCGCCTGAGAATGCGAACAAAACTTTGATTCGCCTCCTGTTTCTATCGCGCAATTGTACGATTGCTCCATGGTATCAATCTCGCGTGCAAAGTGGATTCGAACAAAATTTTATTCACTCTCGGCGATATCGTGAGACTTGCTTGGGAAAATTTGATATGATGGTTATAGTCTATGTCTAAACTGCTCGATGATATTTCAATACTTCGTAAGAAGCTCCAAGAAGCTCAAGTTCCTTCTGATTTAGAAAGTCGTGTGAGCGCAAATCTAGAAGAGATGGAGCGATTGGAACAAGATATTTCTGCCCGTGTACATATTGAGCAAATGCTCCGTTATGTAGATTGGGTGATTGCACTTCCATGGAATAATCGTTCGAAAGATGAGCTAGAGCTTACTCATGCTCGTGCATTTTTACAAAAAAATCATTACGGTTTGGATCCTGTCAAAGAACGCATCATGGAGTATCTGGCGGTGTTGAAGCTTAATCAAGTCCGATGGGACAAAGAAAAAGCTGCAGAAGAGGCGCATACTTCACATGCCACATTAGCCAGACGCGCACCTATTCTCTGTTTGGTTGGGTTAGTTGGTACGGGAAAAACCACATTGGCTAAATCTATCGCAGAGGCCATGGGAAGACAGTTTGTGCGTATAGCTTTTGGAGGTATGAGTGATGCACTCGAGCTTCGAGGTCAATCACGTGTTCGACCAGATGCTGAAATAGGCATAATCCTCAAAGGATTGCGACATGCGGGTACAAAAAATCCGGTTATTTTGCTTGACGAAATAGATCGTGTGGCAGAGCATGCACGGGGAGATATCATGGGAGTTTTAGTTGAGTTACTCGATCCGGAGCAAAATTCTCGATTTGTGGATCACTATCTAGATTATCCTTTTGATTTATCTGAGTGTTTGTTTGTAGCCACAAGTAACAATACGACAAATATCGCAACAGCAGTACTTGATCGTTTGGAACCAATTCAAATGCCATCATATACGGATCTTGAGAAGATCAAAATTGCGAAAGATTATGTGTTGCCTGCCCTTATGAGGGAGTCAGGGCTCACTGCAGAGAATCTTACGGTAGATGAAGCGATATGGGCAAAGCTTGTGCGACCTTTAGGGTATGATGCAGGTATTCGTAGTATCGAGCGAACGTTAAATAGTGTTTGTCGCAAAGTAGCGTTACATATAGTAGAAGGCAAAGGATCGTCATTCCGCATCGATGAATCGACGATTAAACAGTTTATCGATGCATATTAATAATAAAGTGAATGTTTGCAGGATTTCCTCTGTCCAAAGCCCTATAATAGGGTAAGCCCACGAATTTCCGCAAAGAAAGAATAATTTATGAGACCATTTTTTTTGAAACAACAACAACCTAGACATCCTATGCATAAAGTTATGGAGGGGAGTGCGCGTCCTATTGATAGTGGCAAAGCCACGATTCGCATCATTCCGCTTGGTGGGAGCGGAAACGTTACCAAAAACATGTATATATACGAGTATCGATACGATGGAAAAATAAGCGATATTCTTATTGTTGATTGTGGTATCGGATTTCCTGATGCTGAGATGTTTGGGATAGATTTGATCATCCCAGATGTGCGGTATCTTATGGATAAAAAAGATAAAATTCGCGGACTCGTGTTCACTCATGGGCATGATGATCATATAGCGGGTATGCCATATTTGTATCCTAAGCTTGGCAATGTTCCCATGTTTGCTCCTACTCTTGCCGCAGCATTTGCTAACGTGAAGCTTAAAGATACGCAGATTCAACAACGAGTAAAGGCTATGCGATTTGATGAAGTGCTTAATCTTGGGCCATTTCGCATATCGTTTATTCGAGTAACTCACTCGATACCAGACACGTCACATCTTTTGATAGAAACACCTATTGGTATGTTTTATCACGGAAGTGATTTTAAATTTGATCCGACACCTCTGGATGGAAAAGTGTCAGAGATTGAAAAAATAAATGCTGCGGGCAAAAAAGGCGTGCTATGTTTACTCACTGATAGTTTAGGTAGTGAACGTCCCGGATTTACACCATCAGAACAAATCATAGGAGAGACGATAGAGAAAGAGCTTAAATTTAGCAAAGGAAAGGTTATCTTTACTACGCAATCGAGTAACATATCTCGCATACAACTTGCTATTGAAATCGCGCTAAAGTATGGGAGAAAGATTGCATTGCTTGGGCGAAGTATTGACCGTAATGTCGAAGAAGCACTAAAGCTTGGATATATGAAATTTCCGCAAGAAGCGATAATTCCTGACCGTGAACTGAAACGTGCTGCCCCAGATAAACAATTTATTATCGCAGCGGGGGCACAAGGTCAGCCAGATTCAGCTATGGGTCGTATAGCAAACGATGATCATAAATTTGTGCGAATTGGTGATAACGACACGGTTATCATATCCGCTGATCCTATCCCAGGACGGGAACACGATGTCAATAATCTTATCGATAATATTTACCGACATGGTAGTCGTGTCGCATATAGTGACATCATGGAGGATTTACACGTATCTGGACATGGAAGTAGCGGAGATATGATGATGCTCCTTAGTGCTGTAGGGCCTCGATATATCATGCCTATAGGTGGTACCTATAAACATCTTATGCAGTATCGAAGACTCGCGCAGGATTTGGGGTATGACAAGCGTCAAGTACTTATTCCAGAAGATGGAGAAGTGTTAGAGTTTGCAAAAGATCGTTCACCAAAAGTAGTAGATCATATAACACTCGAAAATATTATGATCGATGGTTTGGGTGTAGGAGATGTGGGAACTGCAGTGTTGCGTGACCGACAGACTATAGCTACAGATGGTATCGTGGTTATTGTGGTTTCCGTGGAGGCTTCTTCTGGCGACATAATTAGTAGGCCAGAAATTATCACACGTGGGTTTGTCCACGCAAAGGAATCTGGAAGACTTTTGGATAATGCTCGAGATGTAGCCATAAAGGCGCTTCGAATGAAAAAGGGGAGAGTGATGGATTGGCAATTTATGCGAAAACGAGTTGAAGAGACATTAGCTTCATTTTTCTATACCAAAACCGGTCGAAATCCACTGGTTGTACCGGTCATATTAGAAGTATAGTTGCATTTTACAGAATAATACTATAGGATAGTTAGGGGAGAGGGGAATGGGGAGTTTACGATTGAATTTGAAGCATGTATTTCTTTATACTAGATAGACTA
The DNA here is from genome assembly GCA_018062625.1 of Candidatus Woesebacteria bacterium. Classification (GTDB taxonomy): domain Bacteria; phylum Patescibacteriota; class Microgenomatia; order UBA10105; family UBA927; genus UBA927. Next base: position 58,759 of record JAGORV010000003.1, on the reverse strand, counting down.
TGAAGTTCAAGACCAAATCAAAGCGCAAATATCATAAACGCACGAAGTTTGGTGTGAAGTTAAAAAAACAAACAGTTTTTACTGTTGCTGCTATTTGGTTATGGTTGTTTGCGCTACTTATATTTCTATCCTTTTTTGGTCAAGGGGACATGTTGACTGTATTACGTGACTCGCTTTCTTCACATATCGGATGGGTTATGTATCCCCTGCCAATATTTTTAATATCCTTAAGTACGTTATTTTTTAAAGTGAAATCGGACTTGGGAAATCAGAATATTCCTATGGGAATGGGAATATTGATTATTGGTTTGCTGGGGTTAACACAATCTGGAGATTTGGGAGAAATGTTGGGGAAAACAACGGCAGTAGCTATTGCACCAGAAGGAGCGATATTACTATTTTTAGGGGTGTTGCTTATTGGTGTGATTGTTCTTTTTAATACTTCTTTAGATCATTTTATGAATTTTCTTCTTGGTGGCATGCAAACGATTATGGAATGGGTGACCTCAGTTGGGAAAAAAGGAAATGTGCGAGATGACTTGAAAATATTTCCTACATCATCAGAAAAATTAAAGATTCGTTCTATGGATGATGATAGTAAACCTGTGATAAAAGCACCCATGACTCCTCCGCCCGTACCTTCCAAAACGGAGGCAGATGGCAAAGCAAAACTGAGTGGAGATCTCAAGATTAATCAACCTCTCGCATTGTCTCAAGAGATGAAATTATGGGAATTTCCAACGTTATCTTTGTTGTCTGATGGACCCGGAGATAAAGCAGATCGCGGGAACATGAAAGAAAATGTAAATGTCATCGAAAAAACATTGGAAAGTTTTGGTATTCAAGCAAAAGTTGTAGAGGTAAATCCTGGGCCCGCAGTCACACAATACTCGATGCGTATTGCATTAGGCACAAAGGTTTCTAAGATTACTTCACTTACAAATGATCTTGCGCTCGCTCTTGCCGCGCCCACCGGACAAGTCCGCATAGAAGCACCGATTCCTGGTCGTGATTTGGTGGGATTAGAAATTCCTAATCGAGGTCTGGAGTTTGTCACGTTAAAGAAAATGCTTTTATCTGATGCATTTGTAAAAGCAAAGAGTAAGCTTGCGGTAGCATTGGGATTAGACGTATCTGGAAATCCACTCGTCGGAGATATTGCGAAAATGCCACACGTATTGATCGCAGGAACGACTGGATCAGGAAAATCCGTATTGCTCAACGCGTGGATTTGTAGTTTATTGTTCCGTACAACGCCAGCCGAGGTGCGACTTATCCTTATAGATCCGAAACGTGTAGAAATGACTGGTTATAATGGTATTCCTCATTTGCTTACTCCTGTTATCGTAGAGACAGATAAGATTTTATCTTCGCTTCGATGGGCGATGCAGGAGATGGAACGAAGATATAAACAATTTGCCGAAGTAGGAGTGCGCAATTTAGATAGTTTCAATGAGCTTTCAGGGTTTCAAGCACTGCCCTATATCGTGATATTTATCGATGAGCTTGCAGACCTGATGGCGTATGCCCCTGTAGAGGTGGAAGACACTATATGTCGAATAGCACAGATGGCTCGTGCTACCGGTATTCATTTAGTGTTAGCGACGCAACGACCGAGTGTCGATGTTGTAACAGGATTGATTAAAGCAAACGTTCCGGCACGTATAGCGTTTAGCGTGTCCTCTATGATGGATTCTCGTGTTGTTATCGATACCCCAGGAGCAGAAAGGCTTCTTGGACGAGGAGACATGCTTTATGTGCCTCCAGATCAAGCAAAACCAATGCGTATTCAAGGAACTTTTGTATCGGAAAAAGAAGTCCAGAAAGTGGTGGAATTTTTCAAAAACAAAGCGATGCCAGTACAGTACACTGAGGAGGTTACCAGTCAACCAAGTAGTGCCATGAAAAAAGGTGGGGGAAATACAAGTGGAGATGGTCACGATGCGTTGTTTGAAGATGCGTTACGACTTGTATGTCAGTATGACAAAGCCTCCGCTTCGCTACTGCAGAGGCGTTTATCGGTAGGATACGCACGGGCTGCTCGTATTCTTGATCAGTTAGAGCTTGCTGGAGTAATCGGGGCAGGTGAGGGATCAAAACCTCGTGATGTATTAGTGAAAAATCCAGATGATTATCTAGCTGCTCAACAACAACCTACACAAGAGTAGTAAATCTCCCTATTGTTCAAATATGCTATGAAAACCGTTGGTGTCATGTTAAAGGAAGCAAGGCTCGCCAAAGGTCTCACGTTACAACACGTTGAGCAGGCGACTAAAATTCGCGAGAAATTTCTGCTCGGGATAGAAGCTGATGATTTCGGAAGACTCCCCTCTTTGTCTTACGCAAAAGGATTTATTCGAAATTACGCAGAGTATTTAGGTATCCCATCCGAATTGGTTATGGCATTTTTTCGCCGACAAACACAGGAAGCTTCGCGGTCGAGCTTACTACCAAAAGGGGTATCTGAACCTTTGAACGCATCGTTTCTTCAGCTTACTCCTGGACGATTTATTGGATTGCTCATTACAGGATTATTTATCGTGTTCTTGTTCTATTTTGGTAGCCAGTACCGCAATATAAGTCGAACTCCCATGTTGCTCCTTGAATCACCTGTGGATCAATCCATCGTCACACAGGAACGTGTTGTAGTAGAAGGTCGAACGGATCCCGATGCAACCGTTACGATAAATGGGGTGTCAACTATCATTCGAGATGATGGTAGGTTCTATGAGCTTGTGCCTGTGGTATTAGGGGTTAATAAACTGGCAATTATCGCTACAAGTAAATTTGGAAAAACCACGATGATAACACGTGAAGTTGGCTTTCAGCAGTGAAAGAGGTACAAAATTATTTGTACGCTTTGATATATTTGACATGTCGCTTCAAGTGCGCAATACTTATTAAGCTTTAATTACCTGCCCATGGATCCAGTACAGCTCACAATTATTTCGATCAGTTTTATATTAACCATGCTCTTGGTTGTTCTCGGAGTACAGGTATGGTTAATCCTCAAAGAGATTCGAACATCCCTGACAAAGACAAATGGCATGCTTGACGATGCTAAAAAAGTCACCTCCACTATCGGTGAATCTGTTGCAGGTATGGCAGGTTTGGCCAGTGGTATAAAGGCAGCGCTATCTGTATTTCAAACCTTTAGAAAGAAAGAGGAGGTAACCCATGAGTGATGAACGTAATGACGGCAAATTTATGTTTGGGTTTTTCCTCGGAGGTTTAATTGGAGCGTTGATTATATTTTTTCTGGGAACCAAAGAAGGTAAAAAAGCCGAGAAGCTATTTCAAGCGAAAGGAAAAGACATATTAGAGGAGCTTGAAGATAGACTTGATGAGTTGCAGCAAAAAGGAAAAGAGTATGTTCGACAAGGGGAAGCGCTCAAAGAGCAGGTCATGGACACTCTTGAGGAGAAAAAAGAAGAAATGACGGATACTGCGGTTGCGAAAATTGGCTCAGCACTCGAACGGATGGAAGAACTTCAGCAAAAAGGCGTTGAAACAACAGCAAGTCTTCGAAAGAAGTTTAAAAATCTTCCCAAAAAAGGATAATTTCTTTAGTTCCTTTTGTAAATCACCTGTTCATTAGTTTTGTACGCTACATGGTAGCGAGCGTCATTTGAAAGTCGCGCCATAAGTGCGTCAATTTTTACTCCAAAAAAATTGTTTCCGTTTTGTCCGTCTCGCAAATCTAGTACAAAATAATCTGGCATAAAATCTTCATATATATCTCGTAGCAAAAACACTTTATGGGTATGAATCATGTGTGGTGCTATGTTGTTTTGTGTCATAACCGTGGTGTTTGGGGGAACTCTACTGATTAGATCATTTAGAAATGAGAAATTACGAGTGTTGGCGTAGAATGCCGGATTGTAAGCAAGCCCGAGCGGTCCATGAAGTTTGAACTGGTGGAGAAATACGGTTATGAGAATTAGCGCAACAGCTATTACATCTAATGTCATAGGATTCGTTCGTTTTTTTACTTGAACAAGCGTGTTGATGCTGCTAAATGCCATGATAACAGCAAGTAATATGCTGTAGTGGAGTCCGAGTCCCCATCTGAGTGCAAAATTATTTTGCATAAATCTACTGGCAAAGTCTTGGAGCAACAATGGCCATGTGAACGGTGAAAATAGTGGCAAGAACCCGAAACTTAGGAGGCTTGTAATTATCGTTTTTCGTTTTATGGGATCGTCTACAAGTGTCCAAAGAGTTTTGAATGGATTAGGGTCAAACGTGGGAGTGTAGAAATATCTTTCACCATAAAAATAAGGAATGATTAGTTGTGTAGTAAGGTATCCCCATATGAGAGAAATTGCTCCCACGACGATCGCTGTATGTAGCCACTTTTTATTGTAAAGATACATATATACGGAGAGGGCAATACCTAGCAGAGCAGAGCTCTCTTTAAAACCAAGGGTGACAAAAAAACTTATCCAAAATAATGTTAATTGTTTTGTAATGATGGCATACAGTGCCAGCATAAGTGGTAATGCCATAAATGTGACTTCATGAATGTCAGCAATAAGCGCATTTTGCGTGCCGACAAATAATAAGTAAGCCATAGTGATGGCAAAAGCAGCTACAGCATGATGCAGGGTGTGTTTGGCGAGGCGATACAGTACCAATGCACTTGCTCCTACCGCAAGTGCTTGGGCTATCAGTAGTACTTCCGGTTTATTGGTGATCCAATAAAGCGGGGATAGTAAAAACATGCTGGGACTGAAGTGATCGGCAAATATAATTTTGCCTCCTATGACGAAGTGATCGATAATTGGTGCGCGAAAATGCGCAACATTCCAAATAGCCTGATCAAAAATGCCGAAGTCATAATAAAATACTTCAAATTGCCAAAATCGATGCAGTGACACAAGGCATGCGGCGATTGTATAGAGCATTATCCATCCGTAAGAGAGAATATCAGTAAGTCGATTTTTCATGTTCGTTGGAATATAGATGCGCTATGTAAGTTCTTCCGTAAGCCATTCAAGATATTTTTTGCTCACATGAGTTGTTGGGATAGCAACAATTTCTGGTGTATCGTAGGTGTGATTTTTTCGTACTAATTCGTCGAGTTGTTCCCATTTAGTCTCAAGCGTTTTGACAACGAGTAGTGTTTCTTCGACGTTCGTCACTGTATGTTCTTTGGGTGGCCATAAAAACATAGAGGTGACAGGTTGAGTGATCTGCACACAAGCCGCGAGCCGTTCTTTTAGGAGGATTGTTCCTATTTTTTCGGCCTGCGCATTATTTTCACACGATATATAGACGAGAATCATGGTGTTCATACAGTGCCAGTAAATCCTAGCGCAACAAGACCTGCGAGTGCAATTAGTATTCCGATAATTTGTTTACGGTTTAAGGGATCGCGGAATACGATGTAAGACAACACTGCAAATAATGTTGGATATGATCCTCCAAATGGAGCGACCGTCGCTGTGAGCCCAAGACTTGCACCTATGTTGAAAGCAAAATCCCCACCCCGTAAAAGCAAAGCATTAAAAAACAATGGAAGCATGATATTTGGTCTTGGTAATGTGAAAGGTATTTTTTTATATTTCATATATATACCAATCAGTGGGAATAAAAGTAATGGTATATAGTTGGGCCAAAACCATCCCATAGATGCCATAAGTATTTTTAAGAATGTAAAGTATGTGCCCCATACAAGAAAACTTAGTAATGCAAGTGTTATCCCTCGCTTAGTATTTATATCGCTCTTTAAACCATGCCCAGTTGTCGTGATGTATACTCCTGCAAAGACAATAAATATTAAAAGTGTATGGAGTGAGGAAATATTTTCTCCAAGAAAAAGAAATGAGAGTAGTACGGTGAGCGCAGAAAATGAGCCACCTATTGTGCCCACAATAGGCGCACTTGATAGGCGAAGCGCTTCGTTAAATGTAAGATTGCCTCCAACATAAAGTAGGCCCAGCGCTATATTCGCCAAGAGCAGTGTTGGAGTTATTGCTTGTAGTTGGGGTAAGGCAAATGGGATATAAAAACTTCCTAATATGGCACCAAATGCAAATGCCCAAAACGTTGTGACGTATGGTCCTACTTTTCTTGTGGCAAATGTACCAAATATATCGCCAGTTCCCCAGCCTACATAGGAGATAAGTCCATAAAAAATTGCATTCATAATGATATTATGTGTTGTTCCGATTTAAATGCCGGCGCACAAACGATAAAAAGTGTCATGGTTCCGCGCCAATAAAATTTTTCGTTTGCATCTATAAATATACAATCACCGATTTCTATAGGGGTTTCTATATCATTCATTCCGATAATTCCTTCTCCATCGAGAACAAGCGCCATCTCTTTAGAGATGGTGTTTGTAGCACTCCCTTTTTCTGGATACCGGCCATCTATTGTAGCGGTTGAGCCACTGATCGCTGATTCATGCATGAGGTATTCGTAAATCGTTACGTTTTTTGCCGCATCGACAATGTTTGTTTTTTTCTGTTTTATAATTTGCATACGTTTAGGTAAGTAAAGCAATGCCAAGTAGTGCTACAACTGCTGCAATAATTTTTCTGGCTATATGATCTCGTTCACCGAGTAAAAATATTCCACCAAGTACGGTAAATATACTACTTGTGTAGATAATTGGTATTACTCGAGTTGCATCAGTGAGTGTAAGCGCTTGTATAAAACACATAAATCCAACGACATTTAACAGTGCGGTAAATGCTACTTTCCAACCACCGATATGCAACTCTTTGAGAAATTGTTTTTTCTCTATGTGAGGAAATGCAATCACACCCAACGGTAATATCCAAATGAGAAATGAGTATAATGTACTGGGAAGTTCTGCAGAAGCTGGTTTGTCTACTACAGACGCGAGCCCCAAAAGAATCGCGCAAATAAACGCATAGATAACTGGTCGATTTAATCGAAGTTTAGGATTTTTATATACCAAAAGTAATGAAGATCCGATAGTGAGTGTGGCTCCGATAATCTTGAGAATTGTAGGTTGTTCATTCAAAAATAGAATTGCACCGAGAAATCCTATAACAGGACTGAGTTGATAAATGACGGTGAGAGATGATGCGTCAATTCCTTTGCGTGCAATAAATTGCACGCGCTCATACAGTCCGTAAAGTAGTATTGCTGTAGCAATGAACCAGATTGTACTTGGGGGTACTAGAAAAAGCTCGGCAAACGATCCACCTTGTATGATAAATGCGATGAGCGCAAAAAATGCTCCCCATAGATTAAATACAAAAGAAAAAATGCGTGAATGATCAGATTTGATAGCGAGTACTCGCATCAGTATGTCTTGGGTGGCAAAAAAGAAGATTGCCCCGATAGCATACACGAGCCAATTCATGGGTCTAGTCAGATCCTCCGACCATACGACGCAATAATAGTCCAATGGCGATTGTTATGATACTTACGGTAATAACCTGACCTAGTTGCCAAAATTTAGCATAGTCAGAGCTGTATGAAACGGGCATTGGTTTGGGTGACGGCGTAGATGTTGGGGTAGCAGGAACGCTTGTGGGGATTGGTGTTGTTAATCCACCTGTGTAAATGGCGATATCACTGCTTGGTGTTGCGGTTTTTGTTGGGGTTGGGGTAGATATAGTGGCAGCAGCGCGAACGGACACAACCTTCTTACAGTTTTCAGGTATGGTAGAAAATTTTTGAATATTATCTCGCACTCTACACGTTACTGTGTACGTACCCGCCGTTGTGTAAGTGTGTGTTGCAGTGATTGATCCAAATTGTCCGATGCCTTTTTCGACGAGTAATTTATTTCCTTCACCGAAGTCAAATTCAGCTGCAGTAATATCGTTGTCAGTGTCATTTCCAGCACAAGCAAACGAAACATTTAGGGGTTTGGTGCCGCTTGCTGGAATGGTAGATAAACCGCTGCAGGTAGGAGGCGCATCAGGAACATTTGTCGGAGTAGGGGTAGCCGATGGTGTAACTGTTGGGGTAGCTGCTGGTGTGAGGGTAGGAGTTACATCAGTTCCCTGCGCAAATTGCCGCGTCTCGAGATTTTGTGTCATGGTACCCCATACAAACATGGGTACAGAAACAATTAGCAGAATGAAGATAATTTTTCCAAAAGATAATTTCATACGTCAATACTATTCTAGTATGGCGTATCTTTTTGGTCGGGTCAATTAGGGGGGGAGCGTATTGTTTGATAGCAAACATTTGTAGTAGTGTGACTAGGCTTCAAAACCTTGTCAGAAGAGTATATAATTCCTCTATTATGAAATCAGCTGATGTGCGTGCTAAATTTATTTCCTTTTATACGTCTCGAGGGCATGTGGAAATCCCCTCAGCTCCGCTAGTACCAGAAAATGATCCAACAACACTTTTTACCAGTTCTGGCATGCAGCCACTTATCCCATATCTTTTAGGGCAAGTTCATCCATCAGGAAATCGCCTTGTGGATAGTCAAAAATCTTTTCGCTCACAAGATATAGAAGAGGTTGGAGATAATCGTCACACGACATTTTTTGAAATGTTGGGCAATTGGTCACTCGGAGATTACTTCAAAAAGGAGCAGCTTCCATGGATTTTTGAATTTTTGACTAAAGAATTAGGTTTGGACCCCAAACGCTTATATGTAAGTGTGTTTGAAGGAAATGATTCTGTAGCAAAAGATACTGAATCGATCGAGATTTGGAAAAATATTTTTATGGGAGTTGGCATAGATGCGAAAGTTGGTGAACGAATATTTACTTACCCTGCGAAGAAAAATTGGTGGAGTAGGTCTGGTGAGCCAGATAACATGCCTGCGGGCGAGCCTGGAGGGCCTGACAGCGAAGTATTTTTTGATTTCGGTAAAAATTTAGGCCTTCATGAAATATCAGAATGGAAAAATGAGCAATGTCATCCAAATTGTGATTGTGGCAGATTCATGGAAATCGCAAATTCGGTATTCATGCAATATAAAAAAGAATCTGATGGATCGTTGAAAGAGTTAACGCAAAAAAACGTTGACTTTGGGGGTGGACTAGAACGAATGACAGCCGCATCTAACGACGATCCAGACGTTTTTCGTACTGACTTATTTTCAGCAATAATTATTGAACTAGAGAAGTTTTCAAAGAAAAAATATGACGAATCAAGAAAAGTCACTCAAAGTATGCGCGTAATTGCTGATCATCTGAAGGCTGCTTCATTCATGATTAATGAAGGATTAATTCCTGGTAATAAACAACAAGGATATTTGTTACGTCGATTAATTAGAAGAGCCGTAGTAAGAATGCACGAGTTGGGGGTTATAGACTCTAAAGAGGAATTAGCGAAAAGAGTATACCAAGCAATAGGTCAGACCTATAAAGATGTATATTTTCAGTTGGAAACTCCTGAGTTTTTAACAAACGAAATTATTTTAACTCAGGAAATAAATAGATTTGAAAAAGCCTTACACAAAGGAATGACGATGTTGCATAAGCATGAAACTGTCACAGGCATGGTTGCATTTGATTTGCTTCAGAATTTTGGATTTCCTTGGGAATTGACATATGAACTAGCTTTAGAGAAAGGACAGAAGGTAAATCGTCAGGAGTTTCAAGAGGAATTTAAAAAACATCAAGACCTGTCACGTACAGCAGCAAAGGGCATGTTTAAAGGAGGGTTAGCTGATCATAGTGAGCAGACGACTAGACTTCATACAGCCCATCACCTTTTACTTGCAGCGCTGCAAAAGCTCGTTGATCCTGCCATAAAACAAAGAGGGAGTAATATCACAGCAGAACGGCTTCGCATGGATTTTAATTTTTCTCGTAAATTAGAACCTCTAGAATTAGAGAAGGTTGCATCATTAGTAAATGAAAAAATACAAGAAAATCTTACGATGCAACGCATTGAAATGGATAGGACAGTTGCTGAAACCATAGGTGCACAGATGGAATTTGGTCACAAATACCCAGATCGAGTGAGTGTGTATATCGCAGGACTTGCTACGGGGTTGGATCCCCAAAAAGCACACGCGGGTGATTATTTCTCTGCAGAATTTTGTGGTGGACCACATGTGAGCTTTACAGGAGCCTTGGGTCACTTTACAATAATAAAAGAGGAGTCTGCCGGCGCTGGAGTAAGACGTATATACGCTACCCTCTCATAAAACTTGATGAAATTCTCAGATGCATTTTCGGGTCTACTTGGAAAGAAGGAAGACCAAAAAACTTTCTTCTTTTCCTTATTCTTAGATACGGATGCGGCAGCAGTAGCCGCTTGGTTTGTGGAGCCCTCTGGAATCCCCAAGATTGTGAGTTACGCACATGGAAAAGTTTCTGAGGATAGTTGGGATGCTCGTATAGCGGTGATAGATAGGCTTTTGTCCGCCGCAGAGGATAAAGCGAAATCGCACGGTGCGATAAGTAAAACAGTTTTTGGTATGCCAGGCGCATATCTGACTCGTGAAGGAAATATAGCGCAGGGTATTCGACCCCATCTGAAAAAACTTACTACAATGCTCGAGCTTTCACCGGTTGGATTTGTACCACTTTCTCAAGCATTAGCATTTTTATTTAAAAAAGAAGAAGGAATTCCGCCCTCTATGATTTTGGTGGGATGCTCTGCAAGCGTTGGTACTGTTACCATTTTTCGTATTGGGACTATGGTAGGTGAAGAAGTGATTGATATAGTCAGCGATCCAGCACTGGCAATTGAAACAGCGCTAAAAAATTATCAGGATAGCGATGTGTTGCCCTCTCGAATACTACTGTATGGAGGAGATGAGGCAAATCTTGATGAAGTTCGTGGGAGATTGCTGAAACACCCATGGCCAACACGTGCGAATTTCTTACATTTTCCAAAGATTGAAACCATAACAACCGAAAAACTCCTTGAGGCAGTATCTCTTTCAGGCGCATCAGAGTTGTCTGCCGAAATAGGTGAAACTGATGAGGGAGATATATCAGCAGAGGCAACTGTTGCTGTAGCACAACCTACACGAACGCCGCCGACCACAGGAGAACATAACTCAGAAGAAAGTGGTGAGGAGGATGAGCAATCACTGGAAAGTGAAGAAGTAGAGCCAGGTGATGATTTTGAAGAAGATGACGAATATGAGGATGGTAGTGACGAGGAAGCTTCAGAAGAGGATAAGGAACTCGGTGAAGTAATTGAAGAGGTCGACGGGCAGGAAGAAGAATCAAACGTGCACGTTGTCTCACCAGAGGCTTTGGGATTTGAACGCCAAGATGTATTAGAGTCACATCAGTTGCATCAGAAGGCCAAAGTGATGCCAAGAGAGTTGGTTATAGATGATGATGAGGAAGTAAAAATTCTTCCAAGAAAGCAAAAAATGGCATTCAAGTTTGCATTGCCCGCTATTTCAAAGTTTGACTTGTCTGGAGTGCGTAGCATGTTTTCTCGTATGCCAAAACCAGCTGGTGTGCCCGTACCGTTATTAATTGGAGTGTTGCTTCTGTTGGGTATTGGTGGGCTTGTGTATTATTTTGTACCTCACGCTACCGTTACAATTCTCGTTGCTCCTGTGTCGTTGTCTGAGTTTTCTGTCGTGACCGTAGATCCGGTGGCGACGATTGCGGATTCAGCCACAAAAATAATTCCGGGTCGTACACAAGAAAAATCAATAACAGGCGAAAAAACAGCGGTTGTAACTGGCAAAAAGAAAGTGGGAGATTCCGCACGGGGAATCGTGACGGTATATAACAAGGTGACGAGCGAAAAAACATTGAAAAAAGGTGCTATTTTGGTGGCGAAGGGATTATCTTTTACGTTGGATGAGGAAGTGAGTGTGGCAAGCGCAAGTGAGAGTATTGGTTCTATCACATTTGGGAAAAAATCCGTTGCAGTTACCGCTGTTGAGATTGGTAGCGACAGTAATATGTCAGCGTCGACAGAGTTTGTATTTAAAGATACCGCAGCGTCAGCAGTTTCAGCTCGCAATGACGCCGCGTTTACTGGTGGCGCAAGTCGCGATGTTACCGTAGTGTCTCGAGCAGATTACGACGGGATGGTAAAAGCGCTTACCGATGAGTTAGTTGGAAAAGCTAAGACAGAATTATCAACACAAATTGGAGCCGAGCGGCTTATTGATCAAACTGTTAAAACTACCGTATCTGAAAAAATATTTGATCAAGAATTGGATCAAGAAGCAAAAGAGCTCCATGGAAAGGTAACGATCACTGTTTCTGGTATCTCTATAAGAGATGAAGATGTAAAGGCGATTCTCACATCGCTTGTGGCAGCAAAAGTGCCCTCGGGGTATTCCTTGTCAGGTGGGCAAGCGGATGTGACCACCAGTGGAATATCGGTAAAGAAAGATGGGAAGATTACTTTGACTGCGACGCTTAAAGCAGTGGCTTTGCCGGTGATAGATAACAGCGGTTTGATTAGTAAATTAACTGGTAAGGATGTTAAAACCGCAACGGCGATTCTTAAGGATACCGTGGGGGTTGCTGGAGCGGAGTTTCGATTTGCTTTGTCTCCATCTCAATCGAGGCTGCCTGTGAATCCAAAAAATATCACTCTGTCAGTGGCAGTGCAGTAATGATCGGAAATCCTCGCTCGTTGTCGTCTGATCTGCTACGCTATTAGATGCGCTTTTCGTGTAACAGGATGAAAGTGTAATTTATGGCAATGTATCAGTATGTAAAATCATATCCCAAAAAGCCAATTTCCAGACCCGTGATGGTGTCATACGTCATGATGGGAATTGGGATATTTATAATCGGTTGGACCGTGTGGCCAATTATTTCATTTTTTACATTTGATCAATCGCTTTTTACCTCAACGGTTAGCCCTGTTGCTGATGTGTTGGCAGCAAGGCCTATCGCACCAATTGTGTTGGCAGCAGCAGGCGATGAACTTTCTGATCCAAATCGTTGGTACCCAACGAAACCTCAAAAAAAGGTTGTAGCCCCAGTGAACAGTTACACGCTATCTATTCCAAGGTTAAATTTATTTGACGCAACAGTGGTGATAGCCGGAGACGATTTGGCTAAAAGCTTGATTCATTATGGAGGTACTGGTCTTCCGGGAGAGTATGGAAACGCGGTCATTTTTGGTCACTCAACATTGCCACAATTTTATAAAGGGGTGAAGGATTATCATTCTATATTTGCTACGTTGCCAACAATTAAGATTGGTGACGATATAATTATCAAATTCGATGGCATAACATATAATTATGAAGTCTATGATAAAGTGGTAGTAGAGCCGACCGATTTATCACCTCTCGAACAAAAATTCGACGATTCATATATTACTGTGGTGACATGTGTGCCACCTGGTACATATTTTTATCGGCTAAATGTGAAGGCTCGATTAAAACATATATAACCTATGTCAAATGATTCTCAACAAAAAGCGATTGATGCGATCAAAAAGAAATTGATCGGTAAGCGCCTTAATTACTCAGAGATTTTTTCTATCATGGATGAGATAGCTAATCAAAAGTTGAGTCCAGTTCTGACTACATATTTTGCAGCAGCAGGATTTAAAGAAGGTTTTTCTGAGGATGAGTTATTTTATTTAACAAAAGCCATGATTGATACAGGACCTAGGCTCAAATTTAAAGGAATTATTGCAGATAAACATTCAGCGGGTGGAGTTGCAGGAACTCGTACTACTATGATTATAGTTCCTATTATCGCAGCTGCTGGTTTTACTATTCCAAAAACATCTTCTCGAGCAATTACGTCACCGGCAGGTACTGCAGATACTATGGAGGTAGTTGCGCCAGTGACGTTTTCTATTCCACAAATTCAACACATAGTGGATAAAACGGGTGGATGTATTGTCTGGGGTGGACATATGGGTCTTGCTCCTGCTGATGATATTCTCATTCAAGTAGAAAAACCACTCGCGTTTGAATCTTTCGATAAGATTATCGTATCCGTGATGGCAAAAAAGGTGGCGTCTGGAGCAAATCACATTATTATTGATTTACCGGTTGGGCCCACTATGAAAATTCAACACTTTAAAGATGCTGAGTTTATTGCGAAAAAATTTAGTATTTTAGCCAAAAAATTTAAAGTGAAAATGATTTTTGACATAAATGAAGCAAGGCAAAATGCCGGTCGAGGGATAGGACCGGTGCTTGAGGCGCGTGATGTATTTCAAGTGCTTGAGCAGGCACCAGAGCGACCACTTGCACTAGAAGCTAAAGCGTTGAGGCTTGCTGGCAAACTTCTAACTCTGTGTTACGCAGACTCTAAGTCTGAAAAGGGCAAAGATGGAGAAGAGGTGGCGCGAGAGTTGCTTCGAAATGGAGCAGCGTTGCAAAAAATGAAAGAAATTATAAAGGCTCAAGGTGGCGACCCAAACGTTATAAGTAGCAAGCTTACACCAGGAAAAGAAAAGCATGAGATTAAATCACCCAAAAAAGGCATGGTGTCATTTATCAACAATCAAGAGATTGCTGTGGTATGCAGGGTGTTGGGATGCCCGACTGATAGAAAATCAGGTATGTATCTGAATCGAAAACTTGATGAGACTGTGGACAAAGGTGATATACTAGCAACACTCTATAGTTCGGATAAGTGGCGATTGAAAGAAGCGGTAGAAACGTTAAAAGCCATGCCGATTTATAAGATTACATAATATTTTTGTATGTTGAAAAACATGCTCGCACCGGTACAAGCGTGGTTATTATCCCAAGGAAAATGTGTGGGATGTGGAAAACCATTAGCATCGTCCGATGGAAAAGGTTTAGCGCGTATTGATTGTGTGTGTGGACGCATCTATATGTATGATTCAGCGTCACGCAAATATCGTCGCGCGCTTATCAATGAAATCAAATAAGTCTGTTGTTCCACATTTTGGTGCATTTTTTCTTGTCGTGGTTATTGTGCTCATCGGTAGCGGGATGTGGTGGAAGGATGCGACAGGTGCGATAGATACCCAAGATACTACCCCAGTAAAGTTTACCATTAGCAAAGGTGATGGCGCGCGTGCGATTGCAGCAAACCTTGCTACCGATCGTTTGATTCGGAGTCCAACAGCATTTTTTCTTTTGATAAAATATCTTGGCATAGAGCGCAATTTACAGGCTGGAGATTTTCGTATCAATCGTAGCATGGATACTACGACCATAGCGCGCGCGTTGACGCATGGTATATCTGACGTTTGGGTAACCATGGTAGAGGGATGGCGTAAGGAGGAAGTGGCAAATAGGCTCGCCAAAGACACGGATCTACCTGAAGCTGAGTTTTTGAAAGTAGCGCGTGAAGGATATATGTTTCCAGATACATACCTGATACCACCTGATGCCACAGCAGGAGCTATAGCAAAAATTTTCTCAGATAATTTTGAAGCAAAGGTGACTTCTAAAATGCGAGAGGATGTGAAAAAGCAAAAACTTACCTTACCTGAAGTAGTTACTCTGGCTTCCATTGTCGAGCGTGAAGGTGTCAGTGCCGAAGATAGACCAATCATCGCTGGAATTTTGTTGAGACGGTTGGAAGCGGACTGGCCATTACAGGTTGATGCAACGCTTCAGTACTCATTGGGATATCAGGCAAATGAAAAATCTTGGTGGAAAAAATATCTTTCCGATGAAGATCGTTCAGTGAAATCACCGTACAACACTTATCTCAACACTGGTCTTCCACCAGGGCCCATTTGTAATCCTGGCCTTGCCGCCATTACTGCAGTGATATATCCCAAATCATCAGACTATTGGTATTATATACATGATCCCAAAGGTGTAGCGCATTACGCCAAGACGATCGAAGAACACAACGCGAATGTAGCTAGATATCTCCAATAAATGAAAACGCTATTCAAAGTTTTGGCACATGGAGTCTTTTTGGCGCTACTTGCGCTTTTTGTACCCACACTAGTGCATGCAGTTGTTACTTCAACTTCCTCGGTGCGTGTTACGGTAAATGGTCGCGATATCGTAAACACCAACGTGTCAGAAAACCTAGATGAGCATATAAAAAACTACAACACAGACAGTAGTATTCGTGTTGATGGGAGCATGCAAGTTGTCGAGAATATAGAATATTTTTTTAGAGCACCTCGTCACGGAATCATACGAACGATTCCGTATGTAAAAACGAATGCTGACGGAAAGCGATTTGCGCTAACCATTTCGAACATTACGGTTACCGATCGGCAGGGTGGTACGTATACGACAAATATAACACGGGCAAATGACACGTTGACCATAAAAATTGGCGATGCAGACAAAACCATTCAAGGCTTACATACATACATCATTAGTTACGATGTAGCAGGTGCCATGACATATTTTCCTGGGCATGATGAATTGTATTGGAACGCCATAGGAACACAGTGGAAGGTTCCAATTCTTTCTGCGCAGACTGTGATTGAAATTCCGCAAGGAATCGCAGAAAAAGATATTAACACCGAATGTTTTATCGGCGCTCAAAAATCGACAGAAAAAAATTGTTCCATAGAGGTGAGGGATACAAAAATTACCATGAAATCAACAAGACCATTGGTTGCATATGAAGGACTCACCGCAGTATTGGCAGTTCCAAAAGGCACAATTGCAGTACTTGAACCCACGGAGTTGATACCATTTTTTGCTACGCTTCAGGGTAAGGTTGTAGCAGTAGTGCTTGTTTTGATTGCCATAGTTTGGTACGTATTGTTGCCTATTCGTATCGTGTGGCGATGGTGGAAAGCGGGAAGAGATCCAAAACCTACGATGGGTGAAGCAAAAGCATGGTTTAGTCCGCCTTCTACGAAGAGTCATAGAGTGCTCACTCCAGCAGAAACTGGAACGTTAGTCGATGAAACAGTAGATTTGAGAGATATATATGCGTCAATTGTGGATCTAGCTAGGCGAGGGTATCTGAAAATTATCGAGAAGAAAAAAGAAGAGTTTCAGGTTATGAAAGTGAAGGATTGGGATACAGATGTCGAAATACTTCCCTACGAAAAAATCTTGCTCGATGGAATATTTGAGGAGGGCGACATAGTAAGTCTGGGTGATTTGGATTTGCAGATAACCTTTGAAAAGGTAAAAAAGACTGTATATGAATTTTTGGTACTTGAAGGATATTTTGCTGAAAATCCACAGACACTTAGAACAAAATATGGGCTTCTGGCAATGCTATCTGTCTTTACCTTTAATCCGATACTCCTTTTAGTTTCGGTGACATTCGGTCAGCATATGCCACGAAAGACAATATACGGCGCAGATTCTGCTGCAATGGCACGAGCTCTCAAATCATTCTTGATAAGTCAGGAAAAAAAGTTGGCATTTCAAGCAGATAAACAAATGATGTTTGAAAAGTTATTACCATTTGCTATTGCGTTTGGAGTAGAAGAGATTTGGGCAAAGCGGTTTAAGGATTTAGGGCTTTCAAAACCTGATTGGTATGTCTCGAATTCATCTACACATTTTAATAGTGTGGTGTTTGCTAGGGGCATAGGTAACGGTATGTCTATGTCTTTTGCGGTGTCGGTGCAACACAAGTCGTCTACGGGTTTTTCTTCCGGATTTTCCAGCGGCGGTGGCGGAGGTAGTTCTGGAGGTGGCGGCGGTGGTGGTGGAGGAGGGAGTTGGTAGCAGAGTATAATATGGTTCATGTCTCTCCAGTTTTCCATCGATATTCTTAAGCGCGTCTCTCGCAGTTCCATAGGACTTCATATAACTGATGATGGAAAGATTGAGGTTCGCGCTCCGCATTTTGTTCCACTTTTTATCATTAATAGATTTGTGCAGTCTAAGCGTGCGTGGATAATTCAAGCAAAAAAACTGGTGTTAGCTAAATCCAAAATACAAAATATTGTATATCGAGAGGGTAGTGTTATTCGAATTGCCTCGAATTCTTATGTGATTCATGTAACAGATGGGAATGCGATTGTCCTTGTGGGATCAAGAATGTTTTTTCCGAAAAAATTTTTGCCGCGCGCTAAATTTCATATGGAAATTTGGTGTCGTATATTTGCAAAAAAATTTCTTACACAACGATTGGATATGTATGCTCCTCAAATGCACGTTCAATACAAAAAAATCTCTATACGAGATACGTCGACACGATGGGGATCTTGTTCAAGCCGTGGCACTTTAAGTTTTTCGTACAGACTCATGTTTGCGGATATTTCGATCATAGATTATGTGGTCATCCATGAGCTTGCACATATAACTCATCCTCATCATCGTAAAATTTTCTGGGATCATGTGGAAAAATTTTATCCTGAATACAAACGAGCGAGAGCGTGGTTACGAAAAGAAGGGCACACCCTAAAAATTTAATACATATATGCTAATCGAAATACATAGTATCATGTGTATATGAGAACGCTCCATGCACATATTCGTTTTGCAAAAAAATTAGTGAACCTTTTGGACACAAAGTTTCACATACTTGGTATAAAGTTTGGTATTGACCCATTGTTGGATGCTATACCAGGCATAGGGAGTATCATAGGTGCTGCGACATCATGTTATCTGTATTGGATAGCGTATAAGCTCAATGTACCTCGCATTGTGTATGCAAAGATGGCATGGAATATTTTGTTTGATTTTATATTAGGCCTTATTCCTGTTATTGGAATTGTGTTTGATTCGTTTTATAAATCAAATGTGAAAAATCTTGCATTGATAGATACATATTTTGATCCAGATATTCTTGAGGGTGTTTTTGTGGAAGCGTAAGTTGTTTTTTTTTTGTTAGATGAGATGAGGATAAAATTCACGAAGGATGAATGTAAATGCTTCACCAAATATTTTTGATTGTGATTGAGACATATTTTGTATTTGCTCCTCAGTAAAATATTCAAACGAGTCGGATTCTTCGTTGAGAACAGGCATGTCATCAGAAACAATTTCGAAGAGAATAAAAAGATGATTTTCCTGCTTTTTACGTGTGGTTCTGTTAAACACTTTTGCGCCTACATATTTGTATGAAGTTGGGATTATACCGAGTTCTTCCATAGTTTCTCGCACAAGTGCATGGTCCTGTGATTCTCCTGCCTGTACATGACCGCCGACCGGTGAGACAAAATGGCCTGCATCTTGTCGGGTGGAAGCTTGTTTTACCAATAGCCATTCACCTCGAGAATTTTTTACCTCAGCAATTACGCATCTATGAAGAAGTCCTTTAGTATGTGCATCTTCTTTAGATACTTGAGAAATTACTTCATTTGCTTCATTGATTTCGTCCACAAATTCCATGTTAGAGTGGGGTGGGTATAGTACATCCAAAATCTTTAGGTTTAGTTATGAGGGAGAGATGGGAGAAGAAATTCCATCCCCATGAGCTGGTAAACTTAGCTATCGCCATGGCACGATGACCACAAATAGTGTTTGCAATTGGTTGTTGTGCACGAATTGCGTTGTCGTAGTCTGTTATTGCGCGATGTAAATCTTTAGCATAATAAAATAAATGAATATCTCCTCTATTGGCTAATGCAGTGGAGTAGTTTGGACGAAGTTTGATTGCCATGTCTAAATCAGAAAGAGCATGAATATAATCTTGTAACCTCATATAAGTGTAGGCGCGATTGTTGTATGCTTCGGCAGTAGGCTCCATATCGATCGAATATGTATAGTTTGCCAGTGCGCGTGTGCAATCACCGTGATCGAAGTAGTAGTCACCCAGTTGAAAGTACTCAAATGCAGTCTTTATGGTTTCTGGGGGGATAGAAGAGATTTCTTTTTGTGTTGAGCAGTATGTGTCTTTTGGTGATAGACGTGTATGCCAGACAAATGTTCCCAAGAGGAATAATAATAAGACTCCGATTAACATTTTTGGGTATGATAATCGAGTTTTTTTGTGAGGATGTGACTTTTGGGAAGTGTTCTTTTTCATGGCTATTTCTATAGTAGCACTAAAATCCCTGCAAGTTTTGTATTTGGTTTACTTGTTTCATTGCGGTGTTGTACGTGGTAATCGTGAAGCGCATTGCAATGATTATCACAATGACTGTGATAGCTATAAGCATGAGCCCAATACTACGAATTTTTGGATCTTGGGACCTAAGATATTTTGCACTCCAAATAAATCCCATAGGTGGCAAGACGATACTGCCGAGAGCAAGTGTTACGATGGTTGAGATTGATGTGGCGGGGGGAGTCGGCTGGAGATTGTGCCCACAGTTGAAGCAAAAAAAATCCGATGGGCGAATGGTGACATGACAAACAGAACATGTAGTTATTTCATCCATGAATCTATTGTACAATATGTTCTCTCATGAAAATTATAAAAGTAGCTGGAATATGTTTTATCCTTTCTTTGTTGGTTATCTTGTTGCTCAAGTGGTTGTTACTTGGTCCGGTCACCATCGCAAGCAAGCCAAGTGTATATATCAAGAGTGAGGAGACGTTGGATGTAGCAGGTGAACTTGCCAAAGCAGGATATATACGTAACGCAAATGCATTTCAGTTGCTGTATCTAGTACTTGCTGGAGATAAAAAAATAGAAGCGGGTGGATATCGATTAGATTCGAACATGCATGCATGGCAGATAGTACAAAAATTATCAGAGAAGCCAGATTTAGTATGGGTCTCTATGCGGGAAGGATTACGTAAGGAGCAGGTCGGTGAGATTGTGGGAGCAGCACTTGGATGGAATGAGGCGCAGCGAATAACGTGGAATACTCTGTATACGCTGGACACTAAACCTGATTTTGCTGAGGGGGTATATTTTCCAGATACATACTTGTTGCCAAGAGATGAAACCGTGGAGCAAATAGCACAACGCTTTATCGATCGTTTTAATGAAAAATTTGCACCGTTTTTGTCGAAGTTTACAGAAAAAAATATTCGATGGACCACGGGGTTGAAAATAGCGTCGCTTATTCAGAGAGAAGCAGGTGGCACTGAAGATATGAGAATTATCTCTGGAATTATTTGGAATCGATTAGACAAAGATATGAAGCTGGAGATTGATGCGACCATGCAGTACACAAAAGGAAAAATTGGTGATAAGTGGTGGGGAAAAATAGACTTATCAGAAAAAAAATCCAACTCTCCGTACAATACCTATGTTTACAAGGGGCTCCCACCTACACCTATAGCAAATCCGGGGCTTGCGGCAATTGATGCAGCATTAAATCCTCAAGAAACAGATTGCATATTTTATTTGCATGGATCTGATAGACAAATACACTGCGCAATAACCTATGAGGAGCATTTACAAAACATTGAGGAGTATTTAAGATAATTCTTATGAATAAATATATCTATATTGTTTTTTTCGTGATAATATTGGGAAGCGCATTTTTCTATGTGCGTGCCAATAATACGAAAAAGATTACACAAAAACCGTCGGGAGCAAAACAAGCACCTACAACAAAAATTATGAATAAACCAGAAATGCAAATAGACGTAAATAAATCCTACTCTGCGTTACTTCAAACATCGGCTGGCGATATCGAAATAGCGCTAAATGCAAAAGAAACGCCTATTACGGTAAATAATTTTGTATATCTTTCAAAAGCAGGTTTTTATGATGATACGATTTTTCATCGCGTGATTCGAGGCTTCATGATTCAAGGTGGAGATCCAGAGGGTACCGGACGAGGTGGTCCAGGATATCGGTTTGAGGACGAATTTTTTTCTGGAGACTATACTCGAGGAACGGTCGCTATGGCCAATGCTGGTCCCGATACGAATGGTAGTCAATTTTTCATAATGCATGCAGATTATGGATTACCAAGTGATTATGTAATTTTCGGGAGTGTCACAAAAGGACTTGATGTAGTAGATAAAATTGCTACTGCAGAAACGTTGGAAAGTGGTGAGGGATCTACACCAGTGAAGCCAATCACTGTTGATTCTGTCACGATTACAGAAAAATAATTGATTTACTTCTTATTTTCTTTTTGTATGGTTCTCCAGTGATATAGATAGAGTGGTAGTCCTACAGCTATCATGGCAAGAGAGTTAGAAAGATCACGTTCTCGATTTCGTTTTTGATCTCGTTCTGCGTTTGCTCGCATTGTTTTTTCTTCTATCTGACCTTTTTCTCCATCTGTAGGAATTGGGACAGAGTATTCGTATTTATCACTGTCAGGAAAGACAAAAACCTTTAATCCTAAATCTACCATTCGCACAGACCCTATAACGACAGTGAGTAATCCCACAAACGAAAATAGGTATAAATATATGAGTCTAATATTTATTTTCATATGTAATTATCATACCACAAGAGTTGCGATATAATGATTGTATGCAAAAAATGTATGGGAGTCGCACCTACGAGCCGAATGCTGCATCTCCGTTTAAAATAAGTAGAACAAAAATACAATATTTCTTAGAGTGTCCGCGCTGTTTTTATTTAGATCGTCGGCTGGGAATAGTGCGACCAAGTGGTCCGGGTTTTTCACTAAATTCTGCAGTCGATACATTACTCAAGCGTGAGTTCGATCAGTTGCGAGGGCTAGGTCAAGCTCATGAGATCATGAAGAGATATGGAGTCGATGCTGTTCCATATGTGCATCAAGACTTAGATGTGTGGCGAGAAAATTTCACTGGAAAGCAGTATCTGCATGAGCCAACAAATTTAATAATTTTTGGATCTGTCGATGACTTGTGGATAAACCCTAAAGGAGAGCTTATCGTCGTTGACTATAAATCGACGTCCACGGAGAGTGAGATTTCACTTGATGACCAATGGAAACAAGGTTATAAAAAGCAATTAGAGATTTATCAATGGATTTTTCGACGAAGTGGTTTTGTAGTATCGCAAACTGCATATATCGTATACGCAAATGCGAGTAAAAATAGATCGGCATTTGATGGAAGGCTTGAATTTGCTCTGACATTGCATCCCCATAAAGGTGATGATTCTTGGGTGGAGCCAGTTATTTTTCAGATAAAAGATTGTCTAGAATTAAAAAGGCCACCAGACTCGCAAAAGGAGTGTGAATATTGTAAATATCGCCAAAAGGCGAGCACGCTCGAACTTTCAGGGCAACTTGGATTGTGACACGAATTCTTATGGATACTAAAAAATTATTGAGTTTTCTAATTTCTGCACGTTCGCATACTTATGCTGGTAATACAGGAGAAGTGTCCCCTGTTTTTGCTGGCCATAAACAATATGAATATACAGAGGGAGCATGGTTATACCGAGATATGTATGTTGTGGGAAACGGCCGATTCGTAGGATGTGAAACCATATATCAAGAAGTAAAACCGGTTTGGAGCATGTCATATTATGGAAATTTTTCTGCTATGACCGAAGATGGCGCAGATAAAATACTTCGACAGGCTATGATTGCAAATGTGGAGAAAACACGATTATGGTATTCAGTTGAATGGAACGATGGGAAGTTTGTGTATCAGTGTGAGGGTACAGGCTCTGATATAGAAGAAATTCGTGGTACAGAGGTTATTACGTGTTCAAATATTCGATTATATACGTTTATTTATGCAGGTGGATTAGTTGGGTGATATCACGTTTCTTGCGCTCATTCGTCGTGTACGTGATTCCACCGGTGGTGAATATTGAAGAAATGTTTTAAATTCCTCAATTAGAGCGCGATAGGAAGTGTGATGTTATGTGTACATGTGGAGCATTCTGATACGCCTCTTGACATAGTTAAATTGCGCGTTATAATAAGGATTAATTGAATAGCCCAAGAGGCGAACGTTCATTGTTCGCTTCTTTTTGTCGTTGTTTACAACATAAACGTATTTATTTTCTTTGAGGACTTATTGAATGGCGTCAACACACACTTTTCAAAAGCGCGAATATTGGGGAACAGATTATAAAAATCTTCCTCGCCTAGACCTCACTCTGGTACAACGTGAATCGTATCAGTGGTTCCTTGAAACTGGAATCAAAGAACTTCTTGAAGAGGTTACCCCGATGACAGATTTTACCGGAAAAAATTGGGAACTCGCACTTGGTGATTATTATTTTGGACGACCACGACTTACCCCAGCAATTGCACAAGAAAAAGGTCTTACCTTCGACATGCCGCTAAAAGTAAAAGCAACACTTACCAACAAACAAACAGGACATCAGATGACTCAGGAAGTATTTTTGGGCGATATTCCCGCAATGACCGATCGCGGAACGTTTGTTATCAACGGTATTGAGCGATGTGTGGTGAATCAATTGGTTCGTTCTCCTGGAGTATATTTTACTGGAGAAGTAGATCCAACTACTGGACGTACATTATATAGTGCGGAAATTCGACCAATGCACGGATCATGGCTTGAGTTTTTTGTAACTCGAAATGACGTACTTATGGTGCGTATCGATCGACGCCGAAAATTTGTAGCTTCTACATTCCTTCGTGCAGTAGGATTTGGATCTAATGAAGAAATTCAACGTTTGTTTGATGGTGTAGCAGGAAGTGAAAAGTTCTTGCCAGCAACACTCGCGAAAGATCCGACTACCAGTCAATCAGAAGCTGTTCTTGAACTTTATCGAAGATTGAGACCAGGTGAACCCATCGTTTTGGATAATGCACAAGAATTACTTCGTACCATGTTTTTTGACTATCGTCGATATTCTCTAGAGCGAGTCGGACGATATAAGATGAACAAGAAGTTAGGTGTGAATGTTCCAAATAGTAAAGAGTTTTGGGTCTTAACAAAAGATGATATCGTCGGTGCCATGACGTACTTGATCAACTTGATTCATGGCAAAGGTGATGTTGATGATATTGACCACTTAGGCAATCGTCGTGTTCGACGCGTCGGAGAGCTCGTTTCTACGAGTGCATTCCGAGTTGGATTATTGAGACTAGAACGATCTATTCGAGAGAAAATGAGTTTGGCAGGTCCAAACGCAGAAGATTTGACCCCATCACATTTAGTGAATGCTCGACCGATTATAGCTTCAATAAATGACTTTTTCCGCACCAGTCAGTTATCCACAATTTTAGATATGACCAATCCGTTGGCAGAGGTAGATAATTTGCGAAGATTGACCGTCATGGGAGTTGGTGGTATTTCTCGAGAACGTGCAAGTTTCTCTATTCGTGACATTAATGCATCACAATATGGTCGTATCGATCCAGTTCGGTCTCCAGAAGGACCGAACATTGGTTTAGTTACCTATATGTCGCTCTATGCTCGTGTAAACGAGTATGGATTTCTAGAAACTCCTTATCGAAAAACGATCAAGGTTGGTGAGGGGGAAAGTGCAAAAGTACGCGTGACCGATCAGATTGAATACCTCGATTCCAACGATGAAATGTATCACTACGTAACGCACGCAGACCTTTCTATGGATAAAGATGGAATCATTTTGTCCGAGCGAGTACCTGCACGGTACAAGGGTGAGTTTATGGAAACAGACGCAGGCAAGATCGAATACATCGATATCGTTCCACGACAAGTGGTAGGAGCTCCTGCATCGCTTATTCCATTTTTGGCACATGACGAAGCAAACCGTGCACTTATGGGTACGCACATGCAGTGTCAAGCAGTTCCACTTTTGATTCCACAATCACCAGTTGTAGGAACAGGTATGGAAGCCGCAGTTATCGATTCTATGGGTCGAGTATCCCGTGCCACAGATGATGGAGAAGTTATCTATGCAGATGCAGCACTGGTCAAGGTGAAGTATAAGAATGGTGATATTGCAACTTATACACCAGAAAAATTCCGACGCACATCACAATCTACCTGCTATAACCAAAAGGTTTTGGTAGATATGGGACAACACGTCAAAAAAGGTGATGTTATTATCGAAGCACCAGCAGCAGAAAATGGAGAGCTAGCCCTAGGTTCAAACCTTACGATTGCTTACATGAGTTATGAGGGGTTGGGCTACGAAGACGCTATCGTTATTTCTGATCGATTGGTTCGGGATGACGTATTAACTTCCGTACATATCGAAGAGCATGAGTGTAGTGTTGTCGACACAAAACTTGGACCGGAAGAAACAACACGAGATATTCCAAATGTTGGAGAGGAAGCACTTCGTAATCTTGATGAAAACGGAATTGTCGTTATCGGCGCAGAAGTTGGACCAAATGATATTCTTGTCGGAAAAATCGCACCAAAAGGCGAGACAGAGCTTACGGCAGAAGAGCGATTGCTCCGAGCTATATTTGGAGAAAAAGCTCGTGAAGTTCGCGACACATCACTTCGTATGCCACATGGCGAACGAGGAACGATAACAGATGTTATGATTTTGGATAAAGAAAAAGGCGATGAGCTTGAACCAGGAACAAATCGTAAAATTATCGTTAAAATTGCTCAAATGCGTAAAGTGGTCGTAGGAGACAAACTTGCAGGACGTCACGGAAACAAAGGTGTTATTTCTAAGATTGTTCCAGCAGGAGATATGCCTCATACAGCAGATGGCACAATTATTGATATTATTATTTCACCACTTTCTGTGTTGGCTCGTATGAACCTTGGGCAAATATTGGAATCTCACTTGGGTATTGCGATGGCAAAGTTTGAGACCAAAGTAGCACTTCCAGTCTTTGAAAAAGTGAAAGAACAGCGCATGGTCGATAAGATGCGAGATGCAGGCTTGCCGCTTTCTGGAAAGAGTATCCTCTACGATGGAAAAACTGGTGAAGCGTATCTTGAGCCTATTGTGGTTGGTATCGGATACATTTTGAAGTTGATCCACATGGTAGAAGACAAAACTCATGCAAGATCTACTGGACCATATTCATTGGTTACACAACAGCCATTGGGTGGAAAAGCTCAAATGGGAGGACAAAGACTTGGAGAAATGGAAGTCTGGGCACTTGAAGCACATCGAGCTGCACATATATTACAAGAGATGTTGACGATCAAATCTGATGATGTGGTAGGACGTGCGAAAGCATTCGAGGCAATCGTCAAGGGAATGGATATTCCAGCCTCCACAGTTCCTGAATCATTCAAAGTATTGGTGAAAGAGTTGCAGGCATTAGGCCTACAAGTTATCCCAACAGGCGTCGTAACAGCAAAGCCACCAGTGATTACCGATTTAGCAAAAGAAGAAGTTGTAGAAAAGGTTGCTAAGGAGCTCGCAGAGGTTTCAGGTGAGGAGACAGTTGAAGAAGTTATCGAAGAAGTAGAGCCAGTATTAGAACCAGAGCCAAATGAAGGAGAACAAAATGGATAAAAAAGGAAATTTCACAAATCTCGTTGACTTTACAGGATTACTTATCAAATTAGCTTCACCTGATGAGGTTAAGGGGTGGTCATACGGAGAAGTTACAAAACCAGAAACGATCAACTACCGTACGCTTAAGCCTGAAAAAGACGGACTTTTTGACGAACGAATTTTTGGACCTACCAAAGATTGGGAATGTTACTGTGGCAAATACAAGCGCATTCGTTATCGAGGTATTGTCTGTGACAAATGTGGCGTCGAAGTTACCCAAAGTAAAGTACGACGAGAACGCATGGGACACATCACGCTTGCAGCGCCTGTTGCCCACGTATGGTTCTTTAAAGGTGCACCAAGTAAACTTTCATTGCTTTTGGATATATCACCACGTGCACTTGAAGGCGTTATCTACTTTGCACAATATTTGGTTACACATATCGATGAAGAAGAAAAGAAAAAAGTGCTTGCTGGACTTGCCTCACAAGGTGAAAAGCGTCTTGATGAGCTCAAAAAACGCGTCGAAGCAGAAAAAGACAAACGACGTCGAGATGTCAGTACAGAAAAAGAAGAAGTAAAAGGATCTGTCAAAGGAAAAGAAGGTCAGGATTTGGCTATTTCTGAGTTGTCCCTCCGTGAACGACAAGAATTTGCTAGTCTCGATGAACAGTTTGGTAAAGAAGAAGAAAAGATTAATGAAGTTATTGATCAAATCACCAGTATCGTCAAAAGCATCAAAATGCTTTCTACCGTTACTGAGGACGAATACATTCATTTGCTCGACTACGATGCAGCTTCATTCTTGAAGGTTGGCATGGGCGCTGAGGCTATGCTTGAGTGTGTTAAGAAAATTGACTTGGACAAGCTTGCAGCTGAACTTCGTGAAGAAATTCAAAATTCTAGCGGCCAGCGTCACGTCAAAGCTACCAAACGACTTCGTGTCGTAGATGGTATGCGAAAAAGTGGCATAAGTCCATCATGGATGGTTATGGCAACATTGCCAGTTATACCTCCAGATTTGCGACCTATGGTGCAACTTACTGGTGGTAGATTTGCTACGAGTGATTTGAACGATTTGTATCGACGTGTTATAAATCGCAACAATCGTTTGAAGCACCTTATGGATCTTGGTGCGCCAGAAATTATTTTGCGAAATGAGAAGCGCATGTTACAGGAAGCGGTTGATTCACTTATCGACGCCACACAACGACCAAGTAGTAGAACAGTTATTCAGCCATTGCGATCATTATCAGACATGTTGCGCGGAAAACAAGGTCGTTTCCGACAAAACTTACTTGGAAAACGTGTCGACTATTCTGGTCGATCAGTTATCGTTGTTGGACCTGAGCTTCGATTGGATCAATGTGGACTTCCAAAAGAAATGGCACTTGAAATGTTTAAGCCATTTGTCTTGCGAGAACTTATTACACGAGGAATTGCACCAAACGTTAAGAATGCAAAAAATGTGTTGGAACGACGCACACCAGAGGTGTATGACATCTTGGAAGAAATCACCAAGAATCACCCAGTCATGTTAAATCGTGCTCCAACATTGCATAAACTTGGATTCCAAGCATTTTACCCAGTACTTATCGAAGGAGCGGCTATCCGCGTACATCCATGTGTCTGCGCAGGATACAATGCTGACTTTGATGGAGACCAAATGGCTGTGCATATTCCATTGTCTGGCCCATCACAAAAAGAAGCAATCGAGCTCATGTTGCCAACGCACAATTTGCTTAAACCTGCAGATGGATCTCCTATAACCGTTCCAAATAAAGAAATGGTTTTGGGCTGCTACTACATGACAACTGTTGATCCAACTCGTGAAGGACGCGAAGATAAAGATTTGCCAACCTATTCTAACGAACAGGAAGCGATTTATGCACAACAGACAAATAAAGTAGCACTTCGTGAACCTGTACGCTTGCCAATAAACGGACAACTTGTGGTAACCACGGTTGGACGCGTGTTGTTCAATGAAGTATTACCTGAAGGATTGCGATTTATCAATGCACCAGTAAAGGCAGCCACAGTGAAACAACTTATCACAAAGGCATTGTCTATGTATTCTAAGCAAGAAGTTGCCAATCTTATAGACGCTATCAAAAACATTGGGTTCTACGGTGCCACATTATGTGGAGGACTTTCCGTGTCAGTATTTGATAACGAATCTATAGAAGAAAAAGGTTCGATTATCGCAGAAGCAGATGGAAAAGTGGCTGATATCGATACCAATTATCAATCAGGACTTATCACACTTGAAGAAAAGAAGCGATTGTCCAACGAAGTCTGGATAGAGATTACTGAGCGCATTGCAGACCTTACATGGGAGAGGCTTCCAACAAACAATCCAGTGAAGATGATTATCGACTCTGGAGGTGCTCGTGCAAGCAAAGATCAATTGAAACAGCTTTCTGCTATCAAAGGATTGGTTGTTGATCCATTGGGTAAAATCGTGGAACTTCCAACCAAGAGTAACTATCGTGAAGGACTTAACATTTTCGAATACGTGACATCTACTCGTGGATCACGAAAAGGTCTTACCGATTCTGCTTTGAAGACCGCTGACGCAGGGTATTTGACCAGACGTTTGGTAGATGTAGCACACGATATGATCGTGCGTGAAGATGACTGCGGTACCGAGCTTGGTTGGGAATTGTCACGAAACGATGCACGTCAGGCAGTCTATGCGACACGTATCGTTGGACGATTTGCAGCTGTTGATGTCGTGGCTCCAGGATCTAAGAAAGTATTGGTTCCTAAAGGAACTGAGATCACTGACGAATTGGCTAAGCTTGTAGACGAACACAACGTAGAGTCTATATTGCTAAGATCTCCAATCGCATGCCAAGCCAAAGTTGGAATCTGTGCAGTGTGTTATGGTCGAGATTATTCAACAACCAAACTCATTGAAGTAGGTACACCAGCAGGAGTTATGGCAGCGCAATCTATTGGAGAGCCGGGTACACAGTTGACCATGCGTGTGAGACACGCTGGAGGTATCGTAGGACTCGACGTTACCCAAGGATTGCCACGGGTAGAAGAGTTGTTTGAAGCACGTACACCACGCAACTTGTCACCTCTTGCAGAGATTGCAGGAAAAGTTTCGGTTGAAGAGACAGAGGGTGGATACAAAGTGTCTATCAAAAATACGGCCATGAAACCACCGGAAGAGCGTGAATACGTGATTCCATTAACCAGCGAATTGGCAGTAAAAGATGGAGATCTTATCGCCGCAGGTGATCAGATTAGTAGTGGATATTTGGATATCAAAGAAGTACTACAGGTTCGAGGCTTGCTTGGATCACAGCGCTATTTGATTGATGAGATCCAGCGTGTATATGAATCTCAAGGTATTTCTATCCACGACAAACACTTTGAAGTAATCGTGCGCAAGATGAGTGACAAAGTGCGTATCGATACATCAGGAGATACCATGTTATTACCAGGTGAATTGGTAGACAAAGGTCGTTTCCAAGATGAGAATGCACGAGTCTTGGCTGAAGGTGGAGAGCCAGCAACTGCAAACATCATGATGCTTGGTATAACACGCGCTGCGCTTTACACAGAATCATGGCTTTCAGCAGCATCTTTCCAAGAAACAACCAATGTTTTGACCGATGCAGCATTGGCCTGTAAAGAAGATAAATTGCTTGGACTCAAAGAAAACGTTATAATTGGACGCCTAATACCAGTTTCGCCAGAACGGGCGAGAATGGAAAGCTAAAACTATGCCGACAATCAATCAATTAGTCCGACATGGACGCAAAAGTAGAGCAAAGAAAATAAAAGCAACCGCATTGCGGAAGTTTTTTAACGCCAAAGAAGGTGCAACGAAAAACTTTGCCGCACCGTTTAAGCGTGGCGTGGTGACGGTCGTGAAAACGATGACACCAAAAAAGCCAAACTCAGCTTTGCGAAAAGTCGCTCGTGTACGTTTGTCTAACAAGCAAGAAGTTACTGCATATATTCCAGGTATTGGCCATGAGCTTACCGAGCACGCAATCGTGTTGGTTCGCGGAGGTCGAGTACCAGACTTACCAGGTGTGAAGTATCACATTGTGCGAGGGAAGTTTGATGCATCAGGTGTCGTCAATCGTAAGCAAGGTAGAAGTCGATATGGAACAAAGGCAAGTGCCAGTGGCCCAGCTACTGCAGCAGCTTCCTAATTATTCTTATGAGAAGTAAAAAAACATATACCAAAGTATTATTGCCAGATCCGATTTTCGGAAATCGTCTTGTGACGAGATTTGTAAATCGTGTCATGATCGACGGTAAAAAGACTATAGCCGAGAGCTTGGTCTACAAAGCATTCGATCTCATCAAAGCAAAAGGTGAAGATCCAATCAAAGTTTTTGAATTGGCACTTTCCAACGTAGGACCTAAGATTGAAGTACGATCTCGTCGAGTGGGTGGAGCATCGTATCAAGTACCTACCGAAGTCCGTGGTGATCGACGTATGTCTTTGGCTATCCGATGGATAGTGGATTTTGCCAAAAAACGATCAAACAAAGAATTCCATACATTTGCGGAAAAGTTGGCTGTAGAGCTTCTTGATGCATCAAAAAACACAGGAGAAGCAATTAAGAAACGTGACACAGTCCTTCGTATGGCTGATGCTAACAAAGCGTTTGCACACTTTAAATGGTAAAGAAGTCGGCCATAGAAAAGCATTTTTCTTCTGTTGATCCAATCCTCGCTCGTCATTTTCATCTCATTGCAGACATGACGCTTTCCGTGTCTACAAATCCGTTTGTGGATTTAGTGGAGTCTATTACCAGTCAACAGCTGTCTATCAAAGCAGGGGATACTATTTTTCGGCGATTCAAAAAGCTTTTTCCTAATGGGCGTATTAGCGCAAAAGCTATACTTGCGCTGTCTGATCAGCAGATTCGCGATGTCGGCGTTTCATGGTCAAAAGTAAAATATATAAAAGCTATAGCGGAAGCAGTCCAATCGAAAACAGTTGTATTTACGAGGCTTCCTTCTTTGTCCGATGAAGAGGTAATAGCTGTGCTAACCACTATTCATGGTGTAGGCCGTTGGACTGCGGAAATGTTTCTGATGTTTGCCCTAGGTCGCCCAGATATATTTTCTTATGGTGATTTAGGACTGCGACGCGGATTGCAAAAACTGTATGGGTTTAAAAGTGAGCCGACCGTCAAGCAAATGGAAAAAATAGTGAAAAAATGGTCGCCCTACCGCACGTATGCTTCTCGAATTCTTTGGCGTAGTTTAGATGGTTAGTTTGTTCCAAATTTTGCATTTTAGTATACTCCTACAATGGCTGGAAAAGAAAAAATTACCAGAAGACAATTTTTAGGATTATTAGGACTTGGAGCTCTTGCGACTGCATTGTATGAGTTTCATATTCCAAGATATGTCCCAATAAAGGAAGAGATACGTTACCCTCAACCTGGGTGGCTTGATTGGGAGATACAGAGTGCACTCGAGGATCCGCGAAAAGTAAAACCTCTCATAGATCCAGAAAATGGTCCGAAAGGACATCTAATTCAATCAGTAAGCCTGAGCCCTACGCTCGGAAATGTTATGAGGCGAGTGCTTCGTAAAGAGTACCTAAAACCACTCGAAAAAGAACCGCAACGATTAGGGGATGACTGGGCAATGTTTTTGCGATTTGCTGGTGACGAGCTGCTTATAAGTCATCCTATGATAGAACCGTCTTGGAAAGATAAAATATTAGTTGCATCTCGCGTTCGAGCGCTCGCTCGGACAGACTATACACCCTTTACGCTCAAGACCCAGTTAATAGGAACAGTTTTTGAAAGTCCAGAAGCGTACAAAGCAAAAAAAGCAGCAATTGTGGCTCAAGTATTTCCGAGAGTTTTTCCGGTGCGTCCCCCAGAGGGGACACCACAAGTGGATATTATAGAAAGGTTTAAGGGTACAGATAGACTCGGTCATCTTGTAGTGGGAGAAGAGCTTGCTGATGCTTGGGCTAATGGTCAAAATTCCAATGTTGTGTCAGCGCGGCGAATTCCCGTGGCGGCAAGCCAAATGGTGCGCAGACGACCAACAACTGCGACGCAAGCTATGGAACTCGCTGATTTGGCGGCAAACTATTGGGAACATATTGAGACAACCAAAAAACCATTTGGGCGTGTGCCTTTTGGATGGAGAGATCATCTAGCTGGACTCGATGTGGCTGCGGTAGTGCTCGGAGCGAGGGGGAGAGCGTGGTTAGAACAAGAGGGAATGACGACCGCGAATGTATCACATGTTATAGATGTTTTTAATGATCCTCGGGTTACTGCACCACTTGAGTATGCGAATCCTGAGCCCGATTTGACTTATTTTGAAGAGCAACTTCCACTTGCGATATAACATGCTTACTTGACCCGAATGGCGTCAAACATGCACACTGGATACATGAAGTACATCTTCGTTATTGTATTGATTTTGTTGTTTATTTCGAGTTGGTTGATTATTGCTCCCGCAAACGCATCGCGAAACTGTTATATAGCCACGCAGAAAGAGCTAGATGTGTCTGCATTTCAGGTACAAGCAAATCCAAATGCGCGGGAAGTTCAATGTGTATCTTCATTTCAAATTATTACATCACTTGGTGTTTGTGTAGACGCAGCGCACAACAGGATTCCTGTAGGCTTGCGGTCACAGATTTCACCTATTGTTACGCGACTGGTGAGTTGGATTCGTTATCAAACTAAAGATGTTTCACAGCTACGTGTTGAGCATGATGTAAACTGTTCTGCATATGTTGACACTATGTTTGTGCCACCTGATATAACTCAATAACCTTATAGCCTATGAATAAACGCACCATTGGTGTTGTTGTTTGGATTCTTTTGCTGATCGGAGCGATTGTTATCGGTAGATTCTATTATGGTAATCTTCGGGGATCAGCCCCTGCATTTGCACCAGTTTCAGGAAATATTGCCGACGAGTTGTCTCCCACCAAAAATTCTACTGGTATTCCATTATCACTCCCACAAGATTTTTCGGTATCCATTTATGCAAAAAATGTGAACAATGCACGTGTGCTTTTGTTTGATTCTGAGGGTACGCTTTTGGTCAGCGAACCATCACGCGGTAAAGTGGTTGCGTTGATTGATCGAGATAAAAATGGTGAAGCAGAGAAAGTGGTGACTGTTGCTGAAGGGTTAAATTTACCACACGGGATAGCCTTTCATAAGGAGAAATTATATATTGCAGAAACAGACAAAGTCTCAATGTTTGAATATAACCTCGTGACACATACCGCTTCCAATGGAAAAAAGCTTTTTGATTTGCCCAGCGGTGGTAACCATTTTTCTCGAACGATTGGGTTTGGGCCAGATTCTAAGCTTTATGTATCTATAGGATCAACCTGTAATGTGTGTAAGGAAAAAGATGCCCGCAGAGCTGCTATATATGTTGCTAATCCAGACGGATCAGAGCTTGCGTCCTATGCACAGGGCTTGCGTAATGCGGTATTTTTCGTTTGGAGTCCGATAGATTCTCGCATGTGGGCTACCAACATGGGAAGAGATTTGATTGGTGATGACATACCACCAGATACTATACATATAGTTACACAAGGAAAGAATTTTGGTTGGCCATATTGTTATGGAAAAAATGTTTGGGATAATACATTTGACAGTTCGCAAAAAGCGTCAGATTATTGTAAATCTGTCGAACCTTCGTATATAGATCTTCAGGCGCATTCTGCTCCGTTAGGATTAGCGTTTATTCCTGCGTCATGGGGAGCAGAATATGGAGGAGATTTACTTGTGGCGTACCATGGATCGTGGAATAGGTCGACGCCCACTGGGTATAAGATTGTGCGAATAAAACTAGATAGCAAAGGTGGATATGAATCCACAGAAGATTTTATGAGCGGATGGTTGATGGGTGCGAAAAACGCAGCAGGGGCGCTTGGACGTCCCGTTGATTTACGTTTCTCCGATGATGGATCACTCTATGTATCAGATGATAAAGCAGGAGTGATATATAAAATAACGAAAGATTTGAAGTAAACTTCTTTATCTGTCTTGTTTCCTCATCGAGAGATAGATAGAAAACGCACTGCTTGCAGATGTTCCCAGCATTAAGAGCGTTGAGATACCCGCTTGTTTATCGGCAAATGCTGCCAACCACAGAATGAGAAATATAATAGAGAGAAGTAACCAATAAAGTGCGTATCCTTGAGCAAGTTTTATTCCTTTTTTGAGAAGTAAGCCTAGTGCAATGCCAGTAATAAATAATGGAGATAGTACAAATGAAATCTGTAACACTTTAACAATAGCATCCATATATGTAGCGTATGGTAACCCTAACCAAAAGTAAAGGCATATAGCTCGATATCCCCATCAAGCACCTCAATTTTAAGAATATGCGGACCACTTTTTGGAAGATTTATGAGTTTGTATAGACGATCGACGTTTATTGTTACAATTCCATTTTGGACATCAACCCCTTGATTGCCATCGGTAACTAGTTTGTCATCAAGATATATCCTGATGCCTCCGGCTTGGCCAATTTTATTTGGTCGCATGACTAAAAATACTTCCTTGGCATCAAAAGAAAACGTCAACGTAGATCCTTTTTGTGGCATGGCTCTTTCAGCACCAATGGTCCACGTACCACCTAAAGCAAATGAGTTGTTAGAGATTGTATTTGGTGTAGTAAAAAGTGTTGGCTTGTTTTTGACTATCTGTTCTGGTGAAGCAAGGCCACTCATGCGTTGGTACCCTAGGTAGGTTTCGTGTGTGTTGGCTTCTATCGTATAT
This sequence comes from Candidatus Woesebacteria bacterium, assembly GCA_018062625.1. GTDB lineage: Bacteria > Patescibacteriota > Microgenomatia > UBA10105 > UBA927 > UBA927. The sequence continues at coordinate 23,055 of JAGORV010000003.1, read as the reverse complement.
TGAAGATTGTTGGGGGTAGCAGAAATGGTTGCTCCAGTTTCTTTGAGCAATTTTTGGATCATGCGTTCTGTTTCATCATACTTTCCTTCACCAAAGTGGGTATAACGAATTTTTCCATTTTTATCTATCAGATAGTGGGCTGGCCAGTATCTGTTATTGTAGGCTTGCCATGTGGCGTAGTTGTTATCTTGCATGACGGGGTAGGTGATGCCAAAATCGCCAATCGCCGCTTTTACATTTCGTTCTTCTTTTTCAAATGCGAATTCTGGGGTATGCACGCCTACTATGATAAGTCCTTTATCTTCGTAGCTTTTCCACCATGATTTGAGATATGGGAGCGTGCGAATACAATTGATGCAGGTATATGTCCAAAAATCGATAAGCACAACGTTACCTCGAAGATTTTCCAAGCGTAGCGGTGGGGAATTTATCCACGCGCCGCCCACAATAAATTCGGGAGCCTCACCTAAATCGGATTGTAATAAATCCTCCATAGAGATTTTGGGAGCATTTTTTAATTTGTCTAACTCATTTTTGACAAGCGCGTTGTCTTCAAGTTTTGTAATTCCCACGCCGTAACTGGGGAACGTATTGAGTATGTATGACTGAAACTGTCGATCCCAACTAAAAAATATCCCAAGTGAAGCAAGCAACATGAGGATGCCAAATGCTTTTTGGATAGATTGGGTATGTGATAGTAACCATGGATGACTTGTGAGAAGTTGTCTACCGCCATAGGTGATTGCAAAAAGAGGAATTGCCGTACCGAGAGAGTATGCAAGTGTTATAAAGATAGCGCCACCATTTATAGAGCTAGTTGCAGCAAGCGTAATAATTGAGGCTAAAATAGGTCCTACACATGGTGTCCATATAAGCCCAAGAGAAAGCCCTATAAAAAAACCTGCGATAAAATCTGGCCGGTTGGTATTTTGTTTTTGTTGTGGCGCGATCGTTGCAAGACGTGAGAATAGTTTTTCCATTGTTATCTGAAATTTGGGCACAAGTAAACTTATGCCAAACATACCGATTACAACTACGGAAACCGTTCGCAGTGCATCAGCGGAGATTCCAGTGAGCTTAATAATGGTTGTCAAAAATAATGTAAAAAATGTAAAACTTAGAATAAATCCAGCTACCACTCCAAGTGGTTTCTTTTTTCCGCCGGTAAGCGTTCCGGATAGTACTATGGGGAGAATTGGAAGAATACATGGAGACAGGATGGTAACAATCCCCCCTAAAAATGCAAAAAGTAAAAGTATAAACATACTCGTTATTTTATGTTCGCTTTAAGTTCTGGGATACGCCCACCATTCCATTTTACGACTTCTTTTCCAGTCGCATCTACCTGTACAAATGTGTGTTGGTAGGTGACCGCGTATTGTTTCTTTAGAGCTGTAGAAGAATCATAATCTGTTTTAAATACGATTACATCTGAAGGTATCTGATCAATATTGGCCTGAAAATCTTTATCGGTTGGTACGCAGGTTGGGCACCAAGGCGCAAAGAAGAAATATACACGTTTTTTGTCTTTGGCAGCGTCAAATGAATCTTTAGAATATGTGACATAACGAGAAGAGGATTTTTGCATAGCGTCTGTGGGTGCTGTTTCATCCTTTTTCATCATCGTTTCATCAGTTGGTGTTGTATTTTTTAGTTCCATTGCTGCTTTGGTATCTGTTATTGTGGAGTCCGCTTTTTCCATCATGGCATCTTTTGGTGTGGCGGGAGAAGATTTCATGTAAATAACACCGATAACTGCAATAGCTATTATACCTATGAATGCTAAAAGTTTTGTATTCATATACCTCCTTTAAAAATATTTAATATATACACACCGTACGGTATAAGTTGCATAATGTCAAGTACACTTGACATCGTGAGGTGTTACTGGGTAATTTGTGTATAAATACGAATCAGTATTTTAGTTAGTATCATAATTCCAAGTGTTATAACAAGCCATGGATCTATATTATGTGTCATCGCTTGTAAGATTATCCCGATGCAGAGTATGGTTGTTCCTGAAAAAAATGACACTCTCCCCGCAGTGAGTTGATGGGCGTGTTCTCGTTCATCGTTAGCATGCTCATTCCAAATAAGTCCAAGATAGATAAAAAACATAAGTGCAAAGATTACTAATAAAAACATTTCAGTTGACTTAGGCATGAGTAAGCCGGTGGGTAATGTGAATATGGTTAACACTATTACGATGGCGAGTGAAAGAAATAGTTCTCGTTTGAATGGTGATGTTATTTTTTGCATATTTCAAATATAGATTCTACAGGTTTATGAAAAAATTTAGCAATATGGAATGCTAATAATAATGATGGTATGTATGATCCCTTCTCTATTGCTATGATTGTTTGTCGTGTGACACCTACAGCATCCGCTAGTTGCTCTTGGGTTATTTTCATTTTTTGGCGCAGCACTTGAACTGAATTTTCAATTGTTTCCATATATTTGGCTGATTATAATCCTTCTATTATATATATACCAAATATATTGAATGAAATTTGGAGGATTATGAGGACTATGGACACTGTAGCGTAAATCGTATAAAATACTCATAATGCCTTGTTGATATGTGTTGTCCCGCTGGGCGGGATTTTATTTTTTATGGCCCAACCACAAACAACTCTTACAGAAAATCGTGATGTACCTTTAGATAAGGTTCGTAATATTGGTGTCATCGCGCACATTGACGCTGGAAAAACCACAACCACAGAACGTATTCTTTTCTACACTGGTCGCAGTTATAAAATTGGTGACATCGATGAAGGTACCACTCAGATGGACTGGATGGAACAGGAAAAGGAAAGAGGTATTACTATTGTATCTGCTGCTACCACCACATTTTGGAAAGGCTACCGTTTTAATATTATTGACACTCCAGGACACGTAGATTTTACCGCAGAAGTAGAGCGATCTCTTCGTGTGCTTGATGGAGGTATCACTGTGCTTGATGCAGAAGAAGGTGTGCAATCACAGTCAGAAACGGTTTGGCATCAAGCAGACAAATATCGAGTGCCACGACTTTGCTTTATCAATAAAATGGATAAAATTGGTGCAGATTTTCGTGCAACTATTCAATCCATCGTTGATCGTCTTGGTGCAAACCCAGCGGTTATGGTAGTTCCAATAGGTCGAGAGAATTTATTTAAAGGAATCGTAGACGTACTTACACGCAAATCATATACATGGGGTAGTGATGAGCTTGGTGCATCATTTGAAGAATCAGATGTTATTCCAGAAGATCTTGTAGCAGAAGTTGAACAAAGTCGAAAAGACCTTATTGAGAAGATCGCTGAAACAGATGATGCGTTACTCGAAAAGTACCTTGGTGGCGAAGAACCTACTGTAGAAGAGCTTAAAGCAGCACTTCGACGAGCAGTCATCGCCTATAAACTCGTGCCTATCTATGCAGGATCTAGTCTCCGAAATAAAGGTGTTCAGCCAGTTTTGGATGCAGTGGTTGACTACTTGCCTTCACCACTTGATCTTCCACCAGTAGAAGGAACACATCCACGCACAGAAGAAAAAGTATCATATCCTCGTGGGAAAGATGCGCCTTTTGCAGGAATTGCCTTCAAAATCCAAATTGATCCACATGTTGGAAAACTAACCTATGTGCGTATATACTCTGGAAAATTGGAATCTGGGTCATATGCCTACAATTCTAGTAAAGATACAAAAGAGCGTGTGGGTCGATTGCTTTTGATGCACGCAAACCAGCGAGAAGAAATTCGAGAAGCATATGCAGGAGAAATCGTGGCTGTGGTCGGATTGAAAGACACAATAACAGGAGACACGCTTTGTGATCCAGAAAATCCAATAGTACTTGAGAAAATTACCTTTCCAGATCCAGTTATCTCTCTTGCTATCGAGCCAAAAACGAAAAATGACCAAGAAAAAATGGGATATGCACTCCAAAGACTTTCCGAAGAAGATCCTACATTTAAGATCAAAAGTAACCAAGAGACCAACCAAACTATTATCTGGGGTATGGGAGAGTTGCATCTCGAAATTCTCGTTGACCGTATGAAACGTGAGTTTAAGGTAGAAGCAAATGTCGGAGCTCCTCAGGTTGCCTACAAAGAAACTATCCGAAAAGCATCTGAAGGAGAAGGAAAGTATATCCGACAAACCGGAGGTCGAGGTCAATATGGTCACGCACTTATCCGACTTGAACCGAAAGGCCGAGGAGAAGGATTTGAATACGTGGACGCTATCAAGGGCGGAGCTATTCCAAATGAATACATTCCAGCAGTTGGCAAAGGTATCAAAGAGGCATTGGAAAATGGTGTGATAGCAGGATATCCACTCGTAGACGTCAAGGCGACGCTTTATGATGGTACCTATCACGACGTCGATTCTTCTGAAATTGCTTTCAAAATAGCAGGATCTATGGCTCTTCAGGATGCAGTAAAACATGCTGATCCTACCATACTTGAGCCGATCATGAAGGTTGAAGTGACGACACCCGATGAATACATGGGAGATGTTATAGGTGATTTGTCTAGTCGTCGCGCACAAGTCGTAGGAACGCAGAAGCGTGGGATGGTCACCGTCATTTTAGCTACAGTTCCGCTTGCAGAGCTTTCTGGATATGCAACATTGTTGCGTAGTTTGTCCAAAGGACGAGCAACATATTACATGGAACCAAGTCACTATGAAGAGGTTCCAAAGAATATCCAAGAAAAGATCATTGCAAAAACCGTGAGCTGATGGTAAAATAACATAAACTAGACGAAGCAATTCGTTCATTGTATTTATTGTCAAAAGGAGGCAATCATATGGCAGACGCAACTAAATTTGTTCGAAGCAAGCCACATTTAAATATTGGAACCATTGGTCACGTTGACCATGGTAAGACTACACTTACCTCAGCTATTACTACCGTACTTGCAAAATCAGGTATGGCAAAAGCATTGAAGTACGATGAAATCGATAACGCCCCAGAAGAAAAAGCACGTGGCGTTACCATCAACATCCATCACTCAGAATACGAAACAGTAAATCGTCACTATGCACACATTGACGCCCCAGGACATGCTGACTACGTCAAAAACATGATCACAGGAGCCGCACAAATGGATGGAGCAATCCTCGTTGTGTCAGCACCAGATGGTCCAATGCCACAAACCCGAGAACACATCTTGCTTGCAAAGCAAGTAAACGTTCCAGGTATCGTCGTATTTATGAACAAATGCGATATGGTACAGGACAAAGAGCTCTTGGATCTTGTGGAAATGGAAGTTCGTGAGCTTTTGACCAAGTATCAATATCCAGGAGATCAGATTCCTGTCATCCGAGGTAGTGCGCTTAAAGCATTGCAAGGAGATGCGGAAGCAGAAGCTTCTATTCTAGAGCTCATGAAAACTGTGGATGAATACATCCCAGAACCAAAACGAGAACTTGATAAGCCATTCCTTATGCCTGTAGAAGACGTATTTTCTATCAAAGGACGAGGAACAGTGGTGACAGGTCGTGTAACTCGAGGAAAAGTGAAGGTCGGAGAAACCATCGAAATTGTTGGTATCAAACCTACACAGTCTACTGTTGTTACAGGAGTTGAAATGTTCCGTAAAACATTGGACGAAGGACTTGCAGGAGATAACGTCGGAGTATTACTTCGAGGTGTCGAAAAAGAGCAAGTTGAGCGTGGTCAAGTGTTGGCAGCGGCTGGATCAGTCAAACCACACACAGAATTTGAAGCAGAAGTGTACGTACTTAATAAAGAAGAAGGTGGACGACATACACCATTCTTTACAGGCTACAGACCACAATTCTACATTCAAACAACTGACGTGACTGGAGAAGTTACACTTCCAGCAGGAGTTGAGATGGTTATGCCAGGAGACAGTACCAAAATGGTGGTCAAACTTATCGTTGCTGTAGCGCTCGAAGAAGGACTTCGATTTGCTATCCGAGAAGGTGGACACACAGTTGGAGCTGGAGTTATTACAAAAATTATAGCCTAAGCAGTTTTAGCTCGTCTAAAAACGTTTGGGGTACCTTAATAAAACAATGCCAAAAGGTCGTATACGAGTACGCTTAAAAGCGTACGACAGTAGAATCATAGATGATTGTTGCCAAAAGATATTGGATACTGCAGTGCGCACAGGTGCACGAGTGGTAGGTCCAGTACCTCTTCCTACAGATAAGCAACATTTCAATGTAGCACGTGCTACCTTTATCGACAGAAATAGTCGAGAAGATTTTATGATTAAAACGCACAAACGACTTATCGACATTGTGGAACCTACAGACAAGACGATCGACCAGCTCATGCATTTGGATTTGCCAGCAGGAGTTGATGTCGAGATAAAAATGTAAGAAGCAAGAAAAATTGCTTCAAATGAGATACTCTGGTATACTTGGATTAGATTGATATGACGCTTTGTTTAAACAAAGTATATAAGTAAGCCAAAAGTCTCGGATGAGCCTTCCAAATGGATTGGAAGACGACCTCAACCGAGGTCGTTTTTTTTTGGAAAAGACATTATGATCACAGCATTGTTAGGCACAAAAATTGGTCAGTCTCAAGCATTTACCGAAAGCGGAATGCGAATTCCTGTCACGGCTATTTCTGTGGGTCCTAACTGGATTACGCAGATTGATGAGATGCCGACATATAAGAATATCCAACTTGGATTCGGTGTCACCAAAAATCTTACTAAACCAGAAGAAGGACATTTAAAAAAAGCGGGGCTCACACAAAAGCTCCGTTTTTTACGCAGTTTTCGAGTCACAGATATCGGTGAAAATGAAAAAGTTGGCACCGAAGTTGCAGTAGATTCTATTTTTGCAGCAGGGGATAAAATTCGTGTTATTGGAACATCCAAAGGAAAAGGATTTGCTGGAGTCGTGAAGCGACATCACTTTAAAGGTGGACCGAGAACTCATGGTCAATCTGATCGAGAACGTGCACCAGGGTCTATAGGTCAAACGACTACTCCAGGACGTGTATATCCTGGAAAACGAATGGCAGGGCGAATGGGAAATGAAACAGTGACCGTACGAGGGTTAAAAGTAGTATCAGTAGACGCAGAAAAACGTATTTTGTATGTAAAAGGTGTGGTTCCAGGAGGAGTCAATGGACTTCTTGTGGTAGCCAAAGAACCAGCGAAGAAATAATTATGGCAACTAAAATCGTAAAACCAGCAGTGAAAAAGTCAGTAAAGGTAGGGGTAAAGCCAGCAGTTGTTGCTACAGCAAAAAAGACAACATCAAAAACAGAAAAAAAGAGCCTAACTGTACACATCGTGGATACAAAAGGTGCAGCTGCAGGTACTATGACACTTCCAGAAGAGCTTTTTGGAGCTAAAGTAAATAAGAATTTATTGGCGCAAGCAGTACGGATTTATCAGGCAAATCAGCGCTCAGGAAATGCGTCTGTCAAAACACGAGGACAAGTGACTGGATCTACACGAAAAATTTATAAGCAAAAAGGTACAGGTAAAGCAAGACACGGTGGTATTCGAGCGCCTATATTTGTGGGCGGAGGTATTGTGTTTGGACCTACTCCTCGCGATTACAGTTTGGATTTGCCAAAGAAAATGAAATCAGTTGCACTTGCAAGTGCATTGACTCATGTATTTGAGCAAGGATTTATAACATTTGTTGATGGATTTGAATCGCTACCTGCAAAAACAAAAGCAATCGCAGAAAGTCTTCGAGTACTAGAGGCAGGATCATCGGTATTGCTAGTAATTGCAGAAAAATCAGGAAGTGTTGCGCGTAGTAGTCGCAACATAGAAGGCGTTGAAATAATGCCTATCTCAAATATACATCCGTATGCATTATTGTCACACAAAAAAGTTATCATAATGAAACAGGCAGTAGCAGAAGCTGCAAAACGATTCATTAAAACAGTATGAGAACAGCACACACAACTATCATGCGACCGTTGATTACCGAAAAAACCATGAGTTTGGCTTCTCGTAGTTGGTTTTCTTTTGAAGTGGCAATGACTGCAACCAAAGAAGATATAAAACGTGAAGTGAAACGAATTTACAATGTTACAGTTTTGGCTGTTCGAACGATGCATGTAAAAGGCAAGACGCATCGTGTAGGAAAGCGATCTCAAGTAGTACAGAGATCAGATCGTAAAAAAGCGATAGTACAGTTAGCTAAAGGACAACGTATACCAGTATTTGAAGTTTCCCAAGAAGGGGCGACACAATAACTATGGCACGCATAATTGTAAAATCACTACTTAGTGTGTTACCGAAAAATTCCGGACGCGATATGTTCGGACATATTTCCGCACATCACCAAGGTGGTCGACACAAGCGAATGTATCGCGAGATAGATTGGAAACGAAATAAAGATGGTGTAGAGGGAGTTATCAAAACGGTAGAATTTGACCCAAATCGATCAGCGGATATTGCTTTGGTGGTATACAAAGATGGTGAAAAACGGTATATTTTAGCTCCGCACGAACTGAAAATTGGTGATGTGGTAGTTTCAGGAAATGAGGCGGAAGCAAAAACAGGAAATGCATTGCCCTTGAAGTTTATTCCTGTCGGAACGTTTGTGCATAATTTGGAAATCAAGCCAGGTCGTGGCGCACAAATGGTCCGATCAGCAGGAAATAGTGCAACAGTTTTGTCTAAAGATGGAGATAGTATACAAATCAAGCTTCCATCTGGAGAAGTACGAATATTCCCAGGGGGAAGTCGTGCAACTGTAGGAACAGTGAGTAATGTAGAATGGAAAAATCGAGTAATTGGAAAAGCGGGTCGAGCTCGACATATGGGGAGACGCCCAACGGTTCGAGGAGTAGCACAAAACCCACGAAGTCATCCACACGGAGGTGGAGAGGGTAAAAGTGGCATTGGTATGAAATCACCAAAAAGCCCATGGGGTAAACGAACACTTGGAAAAAAGACACGAACATTGAGAAAATATAGTAGTACTGTGATCGTATCACGGAGGAAATAATTATGGCACGAAGTACAAAAAAAGGCCCATATATCGACCCAAGAGTCATGGCCAAAGTAAACAAACAAAAAGGTGGTGCAGATCGTACTGCGATTAAGACGTGGGCACGAGCTTGCCAAATACCACCAGAGTTTGTGGGACACAAATTCGGGGTTCATAACGGAAGAATATTTGTGGAAGTGTTTGTTACCGAAGGCATGGTAGGACATCGTTTGGGTGAATTTTCACCTACTCGAACATTCCGAGGTCATGGACAGGTCACAAAGCGAACAGCAGATAAGACATAAAAATATGGAATACCAAGCAGTTGCAAAATACATTCATATGAGTCCACGAAAAGTCCGGTTAGTTGCCGATACGATTCGCGGGATGAAGGGCGGAAAAGCAGCGACACTATTGGCTACGTATCCTAAGCGTGCAGCAAAGCCACTCATGGATGCATTGCAATCGGCATTATCAAACGCAAAAAACAAACAAGCAGTAGTAGATGATCTAAAGATTGCATTTATTGATGTTACGGGAGGACCATCTCTCAAGCGATGGCATGCAGTATCCAAAGGAAGCGCACATGCGTTTAAAAAAAGAATGACACACATACGGATCGTATTGACTGATGGAGTAGCAGTTACAAAGAAAGCATAAAATATGGGACAAAAAATAAATCCACATGGTTTTAGACTCGGACCCTTATATACTTGGGGATCTCGTTGGTTTGCTGACGACAAACGATATTCTGGATTACTGATTCAGGATATAAAATTGCGAGAAGTTTTGGGTGTCAAACTTAAACCAGCTGGACTTGCTAAGACAGAGATTGAACGATCGATAAACAAAGTGAAGATTATCCTTCATGTATCTCGTCCTGGTATGGTAATAGGTCGTGGTGGATCAGGACTTGAAGAAATAAAGAAATACGTTGAACAGGCAATCATGAAAATAGCTCGAGAGAAGAAATTAGATAAAAGTGTTTATGATCCGACAAAAACAAAAGTAGAAGTGGTAGTTGAACCAGTGAAAGAACCAAACTTGAGTGCATTTTTGGTGGCGACAAATATTGGCGATCAAATGATCAAACGTATGCCACACAAACGTATTTGTAATCAGACATTGGAGCGAGTTATGAGTGCAGGGGCAAAAGGAGTCAAGATCAAACTTGCAGGTCGTATAGCTGGAGCAGAAATTGCCCGACGCGAGATCTACAAAATTGGATCTATTCCGCTATCAACTATTCGAGAAGATGTAGATTACGCAGAAGTACCAGCATTAACGAAATCAGGATATGTAGGTATTAAGGTTTGGATAAGTAAATTTAGCAAATAATTATGTTAGCACCAAAACGAGCAAAACATCGTAAACAGTTTCGAGGAAAGATGCGTGGAGTATCTATCCGAGGGAGTGAAGTGTCTTTTGGTGATTTTGGCCTGAAGGCTATGACCGCAGGTTGGGTCAGCAGTCGTCAAATTGAAGCGGCAAGGCGAGCGCTTACTCATAGTATTCGTCGTGGAGGGCGTATTTGGATTAGAATTTTTCCAGATAAACCAATCACGAAAAAGCCACCAGAAACACGTATGGGAAGTGGTAAAGGTGATGTGGCAGAATATGTATCAGTGGTTAGGCCGGGACGCATGATGTTTGAGATGAGTGGAGTCGGTCGTGAAGCAGCAGCGGAAGCTATGCGGCTCGCAGCTATCAAATTACCAATTCGTACAAAATTTGTTAGTCGAGAGGGTTTAATATGAAAACATCAGAAAAAGAACAGTTAATGGGATTTTCCGTTGCAGATCTTTGGAAAAAAGCCGGAGAACTAAAGCGACAGATTATTGATGATATGCTTAAGCGTACTCATACAAATGTAAAAAATACAAGATTTATTGGTACTATGAGAAGAAAATTAGCATTTATCCGTACGATTATACGAGCAAAAGAGCTTGCAGCAGAAAGGTAATATTATGAAACAAGCAGCAGGTACAAAAGAAATTGAGAAAAAAGGACGAAAAGATATCACCGCAAAAGTGGTGTCTATGAAGATGCAAAAAACGATTATCGTCGAAATGGTGCATGTTTCACGACATCCGCTATATCGAAAAGCAGTCAAAAAAACAAAACGATTTGCAGCGCATGTAGAGAATATGGAGCTTGCAGTTGGTGATACAGTGAAAGTTTTGGAGACAAAACCAATGAGCAAAACAAAACATTTTATCGTAACAGAGAAGGTAAACAAATAATCGTATGGTACAACGACGCACAAAAATTACAGTAGCAGATAACTCAGGAGCACTAGAGATGGTGGTCATCCACATCTTTGGAGCATCTAAGAAAATGAAAGCCACACTTGGCGATATCGTACAGTGTGTAGTAAAACGCGCGACTCCTGGAGGTATCGTTAAGGATGATGAAATGGTGTTTGTCGTTATTTGCCGAACACGTAAAGAGTATCACAGGCCAGATGGTTCATATATTCGATTTGATGACAATGCAGGAGTTGTTATTGATAATTTGAATGATTGTAACCCACGAGGAACGCGGGTATTTGGACCAGTCGCTCGAGAACTTAAAGACAAAGGATTTGATAAAATAGTCAGTTTGGCACCGGAGGTATTTTAATACTATGAAACTTAAAAAGAATGACACAGTCGTTGTGACTATCGGTAAAGACAAAGGTCGAACCGGAAAAGTCGAAAAAGTATTTCCTAAACTGGGAAATATTCTAGTGACCGGAATAAACATAATCAAACGACACACAAAGCGAAAAGACGATAAAAACCCAGGTGGCATAATTGAGGTAACCAAGCCACTCGATGCAAGTAAGGTAGCGCTCATGTGCCCTTCTTGCAATAAACCAACAAGAATCGGCTATTTGGTTGCAAAAAACGAAAAAGTACGAATTTGTCGTAAATGTGGAAAGAAAATATAACATATGAACTCATTACAAGTTAGCTTTACAAAAGATATTGCATCAAAACTCATGACTGAGTTGTCTATCGACAATCGTATGGCCGTACCAAAGCTTGTTAAAATCGTTATAAACTGTGGTTTGGGCGAAGCATTGAAAGATAAAAAAGTCTTGGATAAAGTGCGAGAACAGTTGGCAGTGATCTCAGGTCAAAAGCCACAGATTACACGAGCGAGACGCGCAATTTCAACTTTTAAGCTTCGAGCTGGGGATGCGATTGGGCTTCGAGTGACGCTACGAGGACGTCGCATGTATGATTTCTTTATGCGATTAGTTACAATAGCACTTCCTCGTGTACGCGATTTTCGAGGTATTCCAATCAAAGGCTTTGATGGAAAAGGAAATTACACGATGGGAATAAATGAGCAAACGATATTCCCAGAGCTTGATTATGCAATGGTAGATAAAATTCGAGGGTTTGAAATAACCATCGTAACAACAGCAAAGTCCGATGAAGAAGGTAAAGCATTATTGACAGCGCTCGGCGCGCCGTTTGTAAAAGGAAAGTAATTTATGGCAAAAACATCTGATGTAGTTAAATTTGAACATAAACAAAGATTTGCAGTACGACATCGTAATCGATGTATGCTCTGCGGTAGAGCTCGTGCATATATGACCAAGTTTAAATTGTGCCGTATTTGCTTTAGAGAGTTAGCCCATAAAGGTGAGCTCCCAGGAGTAGTAAAGGCGTCATGGTAAGGAGATAATTTTATGATAGTAAACGACCCAGTTGGTGACATGTTGACACGAATCAGAAACGCAGCAATGGCACGGAAAAAAACCGTAGAATTGCCAAGCAGTAAGCTGAAGGTTTCTGTGGCAAAAGTCCTTTTTGATGAAGGGTATTTGACGCACGTGGAAACAGTTGGTAACAAACCAAAAGAAATATTACAGCTTGCATTGGCATACGAAGGAAAAGAGCCAAAGCTTACCGGAATCAAGCGTATAAGCAAACCAGGACTTAGATGGTACATCGGGAAGAAAAAAATTCGAGCGGTTATGGGTGGCACAGGAATGTCTATTGTCAGTACACCATCAGGAGTTATGACGGGTAGATCAGCTATGAAAAAGGGTATCGGCGGAGAATTATTGTGTGAAGTTTGGTAAAATATTATGTCACGAATAGGAAATACACCAGTTATAGTACCAAAAGATGTAATAGTTACGTTACATGACACATCTGTTGGCGTAAAAGGTCCAAAAGGCGAGATCACTCTTGCGATACCGTATGGTATCCACGTAAAGCAAGGAGATGGAGTGCTTAACGTAGAGCGATTGGGTGAGACTAAAAACCATAAAGCGTTACACGGCACGACGAGTGCATTGCTTGCAAACGCTATGGTAGGTGTTACCAAGGGCTGGACGAAACAGCTTGAGCTTTCAGGTGTTGGATACAGAGTAGCGCTCGCAGGCACATCACTGACCTTTACTGTAGGATTTTCTCATCCAGTAACAATCGCGCCACCAGAAGGTATTACATTTACCGTGGTAGATGGAAAAGTTGTAGTGAGTGGCATAGATAAATATCGTGTGGGACAGATTTCAGCAACAATTCGAAAGATTAAGCCACCAGAGCCATACAAAGGAAAAGGTATTCGATACAGCGGTGAGTATGTACGTAAAAAGGCAGGAAAGTCCGCAAAAGCAGTAGGAGGCGCACCGGGTGCGAAATAATATATGAAATCACGAAAACAAATGCGAATGAAGCGTAAATTGGGAATTCGAGTACATGTATCAGGTACAGCTGAAAGGCCAAGACTTGCGGTGTTCCGATCAAATACGCGAATTTCCGCTCAACTTGTTGATGACGCAACTCACACGACTATTTTATCCAGTTGGGTGAAAGGGAAAAATGTGGAGCTTGGAAAAAAATTGGGTACGGAAATCGCAGAAAAAGCAAAAGCAAAACATATAAAGCGAGCTGTATTTGATCGCGGTGGATTCCGATATCATGGAGTCATTCGAGCAGTAGCAGATGCAGCACGGGAAGGTGGACTTGAATATTAACAACAGTTTGACAAAGGAGTACGCATATTATGTTTAACAATACTGGCAATTCAAATAACAGAAATAGAAATTACGTTAAAGCCCCTGGGGAATTTGACGAAAAGGTCGTACAGGTTAATCGTGTATCTAAAAAGACCAAGGGTGGAAACAAAATTGGATTTTCTGTGCTTGTGGTTGTTGGTGACAAAAAAGGTCGAGTTGGAGTTGGTTTGGGTGGAGCTCCAGATGTATCGAGTGCAGTCAAAAAAGCTGTTGTATATGCCAAAAAACATATTTATACCGTACCTATGAAAGGGACAACTATTCCTCACATGGTATATATCAAAGTTGGAGCTGCAAAAATCATGATTAAACCAGCGCCTCCTGGAACTGGAGTTATTGCCGGTGGAGCAGTCCGTGCAGTAGTTGATGCAGTAGGAATTCGAGATATTGTGTCTAAAATTTTAGGTACAAATAACAAAGCATCAAACGTATACGCAACTATGGCAGCGCTCAAAAAGCTTAAGCCAGTGAAAGCGAAAGTGAAAGCAGTAGAAGGAGCTATATGAACTTATCAGAATTACCTACATTAGTTACACGAAACAAAAAAAGACTTGGACGAGGGCATGGATCCGGTCGCGGTAAAACTGCAGGTCGTGGAACAAAGGGTCAAAAAGCCCGAGGGACTATACCTCAAGATTTTGAAGGTGGACAACTTTCTCTCACTAAACGCTTGCCACTTATGCGTGGTAAGGGTCGTAATAAATCTCGACACGTTGCAGAAACAATATTAACCGTTGCAAAACTTTCTCGACTTCCAAAAGGTACGGTAGTCACCGTAGAATCACTCAAAAAATTTGAGCTTATAGATGCAGATGTATTCGCAGTTAAAATATTGGGTGATGGCGAAATAAACGTCTCACTCACGGTACAAGTTGCCTGTTCTAAATCTGCAAAAGTAGCAATTGAAAAAGCAGGTGGTACTGTTTCTATCTAAACAAATTGAGAGTTTGACTTGTGGTGTGCTCAAAACGAGATTATGAATACGTTTCTCACTGCCCTGAGTAATAGTTGGAAAACACCCGAATTACGGCGTAAAATTATCATCACCCTTGTTTTGTTTGTTATCTTCCGTTTGTTTGCACATATTCCCATCCCTGGTATAGATCGCGTCAAGCTTGCATCGTTGTTTTCACAAAATCAGTTTTTGGGACTCTTGGATATTTTTTCTGGTGGAACGCTCGTAAACTTTTCGGTACTCGCGTTAGGGTTGAATCCATATATCAATGCATCTATTATTTTGCAATTGCTTACTATTGTTTTCCCCAAGCTTGAAGAGTTATCTAAAGAAGGTGATTTTGGGCGAGAAAAAATAAATCAATATACGCGTTTTATCACTGTACCGCTTGCGATAGTGCAGTCCATTGGTATGTATTTGCTTCTGAGAAATCAGGGAATTGTACAAACGCTTAATCCGTTGACGCTCATTTCGATTGTACTCACGATGACTGCAGGAACCATATTTGTCATGTGGATAGGAGAGCTTATCACTGAATATGGTGTAGGGAACGGTATCTCGCTTTTAATATTTGCAGGAATCGTAGGACGTCTACCAGTGATTATAGGTCAAACAGCTAGCGTGCTCACTCCTGAGGCGATGACCAGTGTGATTTTGTTTGGTGTTATTGCACTTATTGTGATTGCAGGAACTGTGTTTATGAACGAAGCTGTTCGGCGAATTCCTGTGCATTACGCCAGACGTATACGAGGGAATAAAATTTATGGTGGAAATGTATCGTACTTACCACTTCGTGTAAATCAGGCGGGAGTTATTCCAATAATTTTCGCAGTTTCTCTTGTGCTTCTACCTTCTCTTTTGGGAGGATTTTTGCAGCAATTAAATAATCCGATTCTTTCAAATATTGGAAGACTTTTTACATCGCTATTTAATCCCAACAGCGTTTCATACAATGTTATATATTTCCTTTTGGTTATTGGATTTACATATTTCTACACGGCTATCACCTTTAATCCAGGAAAAATCGCAACAGAAATACAAAAATATGGTGGGTTTATTCCGGGCATTCGTCCTGGGACTCCCACTGCTAATTATTTGAACTACATTCTCACACGTATAACACTCGCTGGTGCTATGTTTTTAGGGATTTTGGCGGTATTCCCATCGTTTGCGCGAGGTATTTCTGGCGTATCTACTTTATTAGTTGGTGGAACGGGCGTGTTGATCGTTGTGTCTGTAGTTTTGGAAACTGTGAAGTCGCTCGAGGCACAACTTGTCATGAGAAATTATGATGGTTTTCTGAAAGAATAAAATTTATGCATATTGTATTTTTTGGACCAGAAGGATCAGGTAAAGGTACGCAAGCAAAATTGCTGAGTGCTGCATTAAATCTGCCCATTCTTACATCAGGAGATTTAGTACGAGATGCAGCAGAAAATGATAAAGGCATAATTGGAGAAGTTTGCGCGGCTGCGCTTGCTGAAGGGAAATATGTCGCAGATAGCGAAATGTTTGTGTTATGGAAGCATAGGCTTAAGCAACCTGATGCATTAGGTGGATGGATTATGGATGGGTTTCCGAGAAATGTAGAGCAAGCGAAATTTTTAGACGACAAAATAGATAAATATGGCTATAAAGTAGAGATGGTGATTTATCTCAATCTCAGCGAAGACGAATCTATTCGACGACTTACCAAACGTGCTCGGCCTTTGCATCCTGGAAGCACAGAACTTCATGATTCTCCAGAACGAATTAAAAGTAGACTTGCGATATATAAAGATGGTGAAAAAAATGTGTTAGAATTTTATCGTCAAAAAGGAGTGTTGTTTGAAATCAACGCAGATCGAAGTATTGAAGAGGTCCACACTGAAATTTTATCTCACGCAAAATGAGTCATATCGGCACACTTATAGCGATCGTTGGCATGCCAGGATCTGGTAAAAGTGTCGCCGCCGAGTTTTTTCGTTCCAAAGGTATTCCTGTATTGAGATTTGGGGATCAGACGGATATTGGTTTGGCAGAACATAACCTTCCTCGTAACGAAAAGAATGAGCGTTGGTACCGTGAATCATTACGCAAAGAACTCGGAATGGCGGCTATGGCGATAAAGATAGAGCCCCGAATAGAAAAGGCTGTAGTAGAGAGTGAACATATAGTTCTTGATGGATTGTATTCGTGGGAAGAATACAAATATTTGAAGGAGAAGTATCCCATGCTCACGCTTTTATGTGTATATGCGTCACCAAAAGTTCGACATAAAAGACTAACAACGCGTTTAGTCCGGCCACTTACCATAGAGGAAGCAGCTGCTCGAGATGTAGCAGAAATTGAAAATTTGAACAAAGGTGGTCCCATTGCAGTTGCGGATGTGTTGGTATCCAACCAATCAAGTGAAGAAGAATTTGTAGCACAGTTATCAAAGATATATAACGAATTTATATGAAAAAACCAAATATACAAGAAAAAGTTCATGCAATGACCGAAGGTGGGCAAAAGATGGGAACCATCCTCCGAGAGCTTATGGATGTATCAAAGCCGGGAGTAAATTTATTGCAAATCGAAGCTCTTGCACAAAAACGAATCAAAGAAGCAGGTGGGATTCCTTCGTTTCCAACGGTGGAGGATTATCGTTGGGCGACCTGTCTTTGTGTCAATGAGGTGATAGTGCATGGTATCCCTGTAGACCGAGTACTTTGTGAGGGTGATTTGTTTACTGTGGACATTGGCATGATATACAAGGGCTATCACACGGATACTGGTTGGACCAAAATCGTTTCAGATCATCCAGAAAAAGTGGATCCAAAACATGCTCAGTTTTTGAAAGTTGGAGAGGATGCACTTTGGAAAGCTATAGATCAGGCGCGAGTAGGTAACAGAATTGGGCATATATCCAAAACAATAGGAGACCTTGTTCAAGGTGCGGGGTTTGGGATTGTGAAGTCGCTTGTGGGGCACGGAGTTGGGAGGGAGCTACATGAGCCACCTCAGATTCCAGGATTTTTACGTGGTTCCGTGGAGCACACGTTACCATTGATTGCTGGGATGACGATCGCTATCGAAGTGATCTATACGATGGGTAAGCCTGAGGTATATTACCCAAATGAAGATGGTTGGTCTATAGCAACAAGAGACGGTTCGATGACTGCTGTTTTTGAGCACACCGTTGAGGTTACAGCAGATCAGCCAAACGTGTTGACCAAACCGTCTAAGTAGGGTACAATATGGTTCTATCAAAGGGTGCCCAAGCATTTTACTTGGGTAATCCGTCGTTTTTTTGATAAGCGAGTTATTATGGTTCATCAGGGTAATATTGAGATTGAGGGCGAGGTTGCTGAGTGTTTGCCAAATACGCTTTTTCGAGTGAAATTGCCAAATGGCCACTTAGTATTATGTCATCTTTCAGGAAAAATGCGATTAAATTTTATTCGCATAATGCCAGGAGATAAAGTGAGACTTGAAATGACACCAGTCGATCCATCAAAAGGACGAATTGTGTATCGGGTTAAATAATTATGAAAGTTCGAGCAAGTGTAAAGCCAATGTGTCGCAAATGTAAAATTGTTCGCCGTCGCGGACGAGTTTATGTAATTTGTGTGACACCAAAACATAAACAAAGACAAGGATAATTATTATGGTACGTATAGCAGGTATAGATTTACCAAACGAAAAGCGACTTGATATAGCACTTACCTATCTTTATGGTATTGGCCGTGTGAATGTGATTGCTATTTTAGAAAAAGCTCAATTGGAACGTAGTAAACGCCTCAAGACCCTCACAGACGAAGAAGTAAGTAGACTCGCCAAAATTATAGAAAAAGATGTCATGGTTGAAGGAGATTTGCGAAGAAACGTAGGAGACAGCATCAAAAGATTAGTTGAGATAAAATCTTATCGAGGAATGCGTCATGCACATAGACTACCGGGACGCGGACAACGAACGCGTACGAATGCTCGTACAAGACGTGGAAAACGTATGACCGTCGGAGCACTCAAAAAAGAAGATCGAGCAAAAACAGAAGCACCAGCAGCATCTAAATAATACCTATGGCAGATAAAAAAGTGAAACAAATTGTGACAAAAGGAAAAGTGTTTATAACAGCAACGTTTAACAACACGCTCGTTACGATTACGGATGAACGTGGAAATGCATTGTATTGGGGTTCTAGTGGCTTGGTAGGGTTTAAAGGCGCCAGACGCGCCACTCCTTATGCAGCTACGACTGCGGTTGAAACAGTAGCTCGTAAAGCAATGGATGCAGGCATGCGAGAAATCGAAGTATTTATCAAGGGGCCAGGGTCCGGTCGAGATGCTGCCCTTAGAGCGCTCAAAGCAGTGGGACTTGGGATTACGCTTATCGCTGACGTTACACCGATTCCACACAATGGAGTTCGAGCAAAGAAAAAGAGGAGAGTTTAACTATGGCACGATATTTAGGACCAAAAAACAGACTGGCTCGTAAAGAGGGAATTGACCTAGGATTAAAAACCGTGGGAAGTCATGCTCATGCATCCCTTCTAAAGCGTTTAGGTCAACCTCCAGGTCAACATGGACCTAAAGGAAAGCGAAAGCAATCAGAATACGGTACTCAGCTTCGTGAGAAACAAAAAGTAAAACGAATGTATGGAGTTTTAGAGAAGCAATTCCGTAGATATTATGTGATGGCACGTAAATATCGTGGAAATACCGGAGAAGAACTTATAAAGTTTTTGGAACGCAGGTTGGACAATACATTATTCCGTCTAGGAATTGCACCAACACGCACGAGTGCACGACAGTTTGTCTCTCATGGTCATGTCATGGTAAATGGAAAGAAAGTAAACATTCCGTCATACATGGTAAATGCGGGCGAAGTAATTGCACTCAAAGCAAAAGCAACAGAAATACCAGCAATAAAGAAAGCATTAGAAGATAAGTCATTCGCTACCCCAGAGTGGTTGGAGCGAAAAGGACCAGCAGGAAAAATAGTTCGTTTGCCTGCGCGTGACGATGTGAAAGAAGACATAAATACACAGTATATTGTGGAACATTATTCTCGTTAAAGGAGGTAGGGCATAGCTTTAAGAATTTATGGATAAATTCTAAAGACTAGACCTAAAAAATACTTATGATTGAACCAAATTTTGAAGTGAAAGCAGAAATGGAAAAACCTGGATATGGCATGTTTATCATCGAGCCATTGGAGCAGGGGTATGGGCATACACTTGGAAACAGTCTTCGACGTGTATTGCTTTCCTCTCTTATGGGAGCAGCACTTACTTCGGTGAAGATTGCTGGAGTACAACATCAGTTTTCAGCACTTGCTGGACTTCGTGAGGACATTGTAGAACTTATTTTGAATCTCAAAAAAGTACGTTTGGTTTTGGAAGGCGAATCCACAGCTGTGATAAAGATTTCCAAAAAAGGTCCAGGTGTGGTCACTGCAGGTGACTTTGAGGTTCCAGCGGGTGTAAAGATTGCTAATCCTGACCTTGTCATAGCTACTCTTGCAGATAAAAAAGCCAGTCTTGAATTGGAAGCAACAGTAGAAAAAGGATACGGCTACGTACAAGCAGATGAAAAGAATGCAGATGAACTTGGACGAATTCCTATGGATTCATTATTTAGTCCAGTAGTTCGAGTAAATTATCGAATCGACGCAACTCGTGTCGGTCGTATGACAAACTTAGATAAACTCGTTATGGAAGTGTGGACAGATCAAACGATCACGCCACAAGAGGCGCTTCGAGCAGCATCCAAAGTGCTTGTTTCATATTTCTTGCAAGTCTATGAACCAAAAGCAAAGGGTCCAGAAGAGTCTGTAGCTGTTGCTCCATCTGTGTCAGACGAGGTGTTGAAGATGCGCATTGAAGAGTTAGATATTCCAACTCGTATAGTGAACGCATTATCCCGTGGAAACATAGAAACCATAGGACAACTTTTGGGCACACCGAAAGCAGAGCTTATGAAAATTAAAAATCTTGGTGGAAAAAGTCTTTCCATCGTTGAAGATAAATTGAAAGAAAAAGGTGTAGTACTCGTTATATAATCTTATGAGACACGGTATTGGTGGACGAATGTTATCGAGAAATACAGACGAACGACGCAGGCTCATTATGATCCTGACCCGTTTTCTGTTTCTGCACGGTAGTCTCAAAACTACCTTTGCTAAAGCGAAAGCTATTCAGCCATCTGTAGAGAAGCTTATAACCAAAGCAAAAAAAGCTGACAATGCATCAGTTAATCAAATTCGTAAGCAACTGGCTGATAAAGCATCAGTGAATACGTTGCTTGAATGGGCAAAGTCACGATTTGCAAAGCGATCCAGTGGGTTTACACGTATAATCAAACTAGGTATGCGTAAAGGCGATGGCGCAGAAGAAGTGATACTTTCTTTTGTTGATGAATTGCCACAGGTTGCTAAAGTTGCCAAATCTGTAGAACCAAAAGCGAAAAAAGTAGAAGATGCAGAAATAGTGCCTGCAAAAGAAGTGAAAAAATCAGAAAAGCCAGCGAAAAAAGTAAAGGCGACGAAATAACTATGAATACGACAACGAAATCAACCAAAGCAAGTGCAGTATCTCGTTCTTGGCATCTTGTCGATGCAAACGGGAAAGTGCTGGGACGAGTTGCAGTAGATATAGCGAGTAAGCTTATCGGAAAAAATAAGCCATATTTTGTTCGAAACATGGATTGTGGAGATCATGTAGTTGTTATAAATGCAAAGAACTTTGTTGTGACGGGTCACAAAGAGAAAGAAAAGATGTATACTCGATATTCTGGTTTCCCAGGAGGACTCAAAACAAAACCATTGTGGGTTTTACGAAAAGAAAAACCACAGGAGATTATCAGACGAGCTGTTATGGGCATGTTGCCAAAAAATAAACTACGCAACAAAATGATAACTCGTCTCTATGTCTACCCAGATAGCGAGCATCCATATTTATCTAAATTTATCTAAAAAATTATGACAGATACAACCGCAGCACAAGTAGAAAAAATAGAAGCAGTAAAAGTCGAAAAAATTCCATACTACGAAGCAGTAGGTCGTCGTAAGGAAGCTAGTGCTCGAGCACGTCTTCATGTAGCTACAGAGCAGCCTGTGACGGTGCACGGTGTACAGGTAGCCAAAGGCGACATGATCGTTAATGGTAGACCAGCAGAAAAATATTTCCCAGGAGAAGTATACAAAAAAATGTATACAGAGCCATTCCGAACGACCAACACGATTGGACGATTTGCTGTAAGTATTCAGGTAACCGGTGGAGGACTGGGTGGGCAGCTTGGAGCAGTTATCCATGCATTATCCCGTGCACTTGAAAAAGTAGATAAAGAAAAATTCCGACCAATTTTGAAGAAACGTGGCTTTATGACTCGAGACTCACGTACACGTGAACGTCGCAAAGCAGGCAAAGCTGGTAAAGCACGTGCAGGGAAACAATCTCCAAAACGATAATATTCGTTATTTCGTTCCGCGTTGTATAAAATCATCAAGAAGTATTTTCTGTTCTTGCGTGGAAAACGAGGATGATTTGCGCTTAGTAACAATATCCCAAAGAAATACTGCAGCAGACACAGATACGTTTAAGCTTTGCACAAATCCCTTCATAGGAAGCATTACCACTCGATCTGCAAGAGATATAGCAGTTTCAGATAATCCTGCATGTTCGTTGCCTACCATCAGGGCAACTTTTTTATCTGTAAATTTATCTTCGATCAGCGAAATAGCGTTTGAGGTGAGGGCTGTTGCAATAATGGTGTAGTTTTTTTTATGAAGTGCGTCTATACATTCTTGAGTCGATTTGTATACGGTAAAGGTAAGCCATTTATTTGCAGAAGAACTTGATGCTTTTCCAATTTTTTTGGGATTAAAGACTTGTTGTTTTTCAAAAATAAAATATATATTTTGTATTCCTAATGCATCGCAGGTGCGCAAGATGGCGGCAGCATTGTGGGGATCATGAATATCCTCAAGGACGACGACGATATCATCTCGTCTGTTCTGTACGACTGATTTGATTCGATCAAGGCGTTTTTGTTGCATGATGTTTGGTCGAGTAGCCAAGACGAACCTTGAACTTTTTATACCACTTCGCGAATCAATAAACAAATATTGGGACAGAAGCAAGTATGACTACTCTGTTTTTAGCCAAGTAACGCTAGAAGCAAATAACGAATT
>JAGORV010000010.1 GCA_018062625.1 Candidatus Woesebacteria bacterium | reverse complement strand
CCGGACCCTTGGGACCTTCTCCAGCCCCAGGATAGGATGAGCCGACATCGAGGTGCCAAACCGCCTCGTCGATATGGACTCTCGGAAGCGATCAGCCTGTTATCCCCGGAGTAGCTTTTATTCGTTAGGCCCGGTCCCTCCCACGAGGGAGCCGAGGATCACTAACACCTGCTTTCGCATCTGCTCGACTTGTAGGTCTCGCAGTCAAGCTGGCTTAACGCGTTTGCACGACAAGTCCTGGTTTCCATTCAGGATTAGCCAACCTTTGTACGCCTCCGTTACAATTTTGGAGGCAACCTCCCCAGTTAAACTGCCCATCTGACAGTGTCCTGTTCCGAGATTTTTATGTCGGAATAAGTAAGATTTCATCATTTCGAAGAGAGGTATTCCATTGTCGCCCGAAGGCTCCCTCCTATACTCGACAGTCAAAATAATGTCTTCAGTGCCAAATTACAGTAAAGCTTCACGGGGTCTTTTTGTCCAAGTGTGGGTAGGCCGCATCTTCACAGCCATTTCAATTTCGCCGAGTAGTGGTTCAAGACAGTTGCTATGTCATTCTGCCTTTCGTGCGGGTCGGAACTTGCCCGACAAGGAATTTCGCTACCATAGAACAGTTATAGTTACTGCTGCCGTTCACCGGAGCTTAAAAAGCTAGCTCCTCTCTTGCGAGAATCACCAACCTTTTTTAACTTACCGGCACTGGGCAGGCGTCAGCCCCTATACGTTGCCTTTCGGCTTCGCAGAGACCTGTGTTTTAGTTAAACAGTTGCATAGCATCATTAACTGAGGCCCCGAACTTTACATCGGGGCAGGGCATCTCCAAAAAGTTACGCCCAGCTTTTGTTGCCGAGTTCCTTGAACCACGATCACTCGCTTGCCTTGGCATTCTTGCGCCAGCGCACCTGTGTCGGTTTGTGGTACGGACGATCAAACAGTCCTCAACGAGGCTTTTCTTGAAAGCGAAACTATGTGCGTTGCCCGCGGCTTGCGCCTTGGACTCCCCATCGCTCCTAATGTAAACGTAAACCCGGATTTACCTATGGCTTACTGCGTTAGAGCTTAGTGGTGTTACAACCAGCACACACGTCCCCCTCCGTCACCCCTTTGAGTCTTAATCACTGTTCAATCGGTACTGGAATATCAACCAGTTATACATCGAGCTACGCCACCAATGATGGCCTCGCCTTAGATCCGACTTACCCGAAGACGACGAACGTTGCTTCGGAAACCTTGCGCATTCGGCAAAAAGGATTCTCACCTTTTAACGCTACTCATGCCGGCATTCTTACTTCTATCCGCTCCACACTGGCTTCCGCCATATGCTTCACCGCAAATAGAACACTCCCCTACCAAATCTACATATACGAATATATATAAAAGTTTCTGTCTTCGGTACTATGCTTAAGCCTCGATCATTTTCGGCGCCATAGTTTTCATCCAGTGAGCTGTTACGCTTTCTTTAAAAGATGGCTGCTTCTAAGCCAACTTCCTGGGTGTCTTAAAACCACGACTTCCTTAACCACTGAGCATAGATTTAGAGACCTTAGACGAAAATCTGGGTTGTTTCCCTTTAGACACATGAGCTTAGCCCCACATGTCTGACTGCCCGGTTAATGTTGTCTGTATTCGGAGTTTCATAGAAATAACTCGCTTGCGCTTGACATTTCTTTGAGTGCTCTACCCCAGCAACACTTTAACGGACGCTATACCTAAATATATTTCGGGGAGAACCAGCTATCTCCGGGTTCGATAGGCATATTACCCCTAACCACAAGTCATCTCACAGATTTGTAACTCTGACGAGTTCGGGCCTCCTTTCGTATTTCTACGAAACTCACCCTGCTCATGGTTAGCTCACCCGGTTTCGGGTCTAATGCACACTACTTGGGTCGCCCTATTCGGACTCGCTTTCGCTGCGGCTCCCCACATTCCTGTGGTTAACCTATAATAGCAATGTGCAATAACTCACCGGCTCATTCTTCGATAGGCACGCGATCATCCTTACGGACTCTCGCTGTTTGTTAGTCGACAATTTCAGGTACTATTTCACTCCCCTTCCGGGGTACTTTTAACCTTTCCCTCACGGTACTAGTTCACTATCGGTGCTGTTATGTGTTTAGTCTTGGAGGATGGTTCCCCCAGCTTCCCACATGACCTTCGTGTCACATGGTACTTGGGAACTCTCTAGAGGAAACTTGGATTTAATATACGAGACTTTCACTCTCTTTGGTCTGCTATTCCAAGCAGTTCTACTATCCTTGTTTCTCCCATATTGAGAGCCCCACAACCCCCAGATAAATCTGGGTTTAGACTGATCCGCTTTCGCTCGCCGCTACTGACGGAATCACGTTTGTTTTCTTTTCCTCACCCTACTTAGATGTTTCAGTTCAGGTGGTGCCCCTCATGTAGCTATATCAACCTTGCGGCTGGTTTTACTACACAATGATCTATAAAGATCGGATTGCTCCATTCGGAAACCACTGGATCGCGGGATGTTGGCTCCTCCCCAGTGAATATCGCTACCAACTACGTCCTTCCTCGGCATTAACAGCCCTAGGCATCCATTATCGACTTGTAGCGTTGCGGAGAACAAAAGATATCTAGCGGTTCTGCCAGATTCCCTGTTCCCTCGACTTAAATGGCCACGATAAGAGAGAAAATTCCCCCTTACGCGGCGACTACCTTATACTTTTCTAAATCATCTTTGATACGAAGGAGTTTCACCTTTGTGTATCAAAGCATTCGTTGACTTGTTAATGTGCGTTACATCTTTGTTTAAGATGTAGAAATTGCCTTGTAAGAAATACAAAGCAATTTCTACTCCTCAAAATGTGGACCCGGGCGGAGTCGGACCGCCTGCCTCTTCATTGCAAATGAAGCGTTCAACCAGGTAAACTTCGGGCCCCTAGTTTTAGACTGTTTAGGGCACCGCATTTACTGGTCGCTCACCCCTATTGAGTCCAGAATGTAAAGTAATGTGCAAAGGGATTTAAATAAAAAAAATCCCCGCCTTGGGTTGCGGGGTTACTGTATACCTCTTTTAGGAGGAGAAATCACCACACGCGCAAACGAAGCCTATTTCGGGACAGTTTGTTTATGTTGGTTGTTCTCATGAAAAAGAAAAATACAGTTTGCCTCCGCATTCCTCCCCGATAGTATCGGGAACAAAGGCAAATGGTATTGTAGCGCAGATTATTCAGACGTGCAAGCGGGGAAAATTAGAACACATTATATTTGTATATAATATAAAAATATTACACGATGATCTCTTTATGATGCCGAAGGTTTTTTGCCTACTTCAAGCTCACGGAGCAATACTCCAAGCCCCATATAAAGCATCTTTCCTGTAACCGTATGCAGTGGTGATTTCTCTTGAAACATAGATAGTCGCGTCAAACCCTGCTCTAATATAGCTCCAGCTATAGGTACTTGAAACAGGATTCGTTGAGCACTCTCAAGAGTCGAGCCGTTTACCCAATCATCCCATCCATCGATACCTACAGTTATCGTGTCTGCACCTTTATCGGCTACTTCATGAATGAATCCCCTCTTCCCTGACAAATTCTCTACAAGCATATTGCCGAGCACAGATGCATACTTATCATTCATAACTTCAAGCACTTTTCGTAATGCACCTCTCATGGCAAAATATTGTTTGTCTTTATCTTTTGTTTTTCCTTCAGTTGGAAATATACGATTAAATGGTTGCTCGATAGCTTTACTTGTGCCCCAATCGAATGCAGTAAATAAGCCAAGAACTCCAAGCAAAGTTCCTGTGCGTTGTAATCGCTCTTTTACATCACCTGCATCTCTACCGCCACGAAAATCAGTGTCTATATCATGAACATGCTTCCCAAAATTTTTCATAAATTCCGGTAGGTCTCTTTTTGCTTCAGATAACGCAGCTTTCAATGCATCTGTCTTGATAGGTCCTTTTTCTCTGTTGTAGAGAACCTGATCTCCGTTTTCAAACATTTTCTGCCAAAACAACTGAGACTCTGTATATTCTGGTGCTTTTTTAGAGACTTCAGGAGAACTGATCGAAGGAACCACAGGAATTTCTACTCCAGACACACTATCTTTTGCGATTACCGAAGGCTCTTCATTGAAGAATGTCTGTTCAAACACCAACATCTTTGCACCATCAGGAATACTGAAAGTTTTGATTGTTTTAGCTTCAAATTTAGGTGTTTCTGGATTCATAAGTATATAGATTTCTCTGGCTTTCGAGGGAGTATAGCACTCTCCTCGGGCCTATAACAGATCGAGTTTTTACGCCCCCATCATGTTTTTCTGTATATGATATCCAGTGATAAACTTAGCAGCGACAGAGTTTGTTGTTTTGAATGCAGTAGATTTATGCAATGCATGATTTAATTTGTCATGTGCCCAAGTCACTGCATCCCCTACTAACGGAATATCTTTCAAAATACGAACTCCAGCTTCTACGTTAACTGGGTTTACGTAGTTCTCTGATTTCTTATAAAATTTCATACCTTCAGGTCGATTACCAAATACTAAAGAAATCACGTTGGTCCACTCAGAAAGAAATGCTGACGCTTCAGAGACATACTCTCTATCCATGCCAGTACTTGAACGGAGTAATGCGTTCATTCCAGCTGCGTATAACGAATCGGACATTGCATCTTCCACAAACGCTACACCCATTTTCATGCCTTTTGTCTCAAGAAGTTGCTTCCTGAGCGCGGGTTTGTTTGGGGCTGCCTGTTTAAGCTCGTGTTGTATATGCTCTATTCTTTTATCGAAGACTACTTCAATAAGCTTTTCTGCTACGTAACTCTCTGCTAAGTCTACTCCTGTAGCTGCCACAAGAATTCCAGCATTTGCACCAATTCTCTTAACACGATCTTCTGGTTTGGCGAATTCTTTCACATATAAGGCTCTGGCCTTCTCTTGTGAAGGAGTAACTATAGGAGCTGAATAATGAAGTGTTTCTGCTGTCATGAGAAACAATATAGCACAAAAAGAGTCCTATAGCAAGTAGAAAAGGCTTAGTTGAGAAATGCTAGCCCGAGGGATAATTGATCTAATGCATCCTGATTTTCCGCTTTTTCCTCATCTGTCATATCTTTGAGGGCGTGCCCAAGCACGGATTTGATCTTCTGCGTGCCCGTGGCTACAGCTTCAGTGTATTTAGCATCAAATGCGTCTATTCCAGCCTCAAGCTTCTTCTTGTCAGCCTCAGATGCATCCCATAGCAGAACAAGCATCTCTACCTTCTGAGCATCAGAAAATAGCCTCGTTGCCTGAATTTTTTTACATAGCTTTTGCAAGATCTTCCTCCTCTCTACTCACTGCTTTATTTGACTGACCATAATATACTTTGTCTTTTTTGTCTTGCCATGAGTGCTGCTCACGACGATCTCCACCACGAGGCTGAAACCCTCCTCGATCTCCCCTATCTTGCCAGCCACCTTTTTTGGGCATTTCTACCTTTTTACCAGCCAAGCCACCTTTTTCTTTCCGAACCTTTTTTACCTCTTTGAAATTCTTAAACAATGTAGAGGCACCATCGATCATCATACTTAACCCAAGGTTTGTAGCAGGATTTGAGTAATTTAGTATTTTATTGAAATTTGCTTGCCACTCTAATGATTCATCCACAGGAATTACAACAGTGCCAGCAGAGTGCAATGCTGCACGATGCTTTTTTGTCGCCTCCTCATATACATGTCGTGCATCATGAGTCCTAGAAGAGCCCAACTCATCAATTCTAGCCTGCTGCACTCCTGCTTCTTTTAGGAATCCGTTCTTTTTGGCAGTAGCAAGTTCAGCTTGTAAATGACTACTTAAACCTTTTGTTCCCCAAGCCTCCGCGGCATCTACTGCAAGAGAAGCGAGCATATGCTCACCACTAGCGGATTTAAGCATTGGACGAGAAAAGAACGCTAGCCCGTTATAAATCACACCAGTAGCAAGATCTTTACTAGCCTGAGTTATAAAATGATACAAAGGAGTATTTGATTGCTCTAACGCCCTTAACTGATCTCGGGTCTCTTGTGATAATACTAATTTTGGCCTCTCTAACAATGGTTTGCCACCCATGACCTCTTTCCATGTTCCATCCAATGCTTTCTCAAGACCTACTCCAATAAGCGTTGTCATACCCCCTTTTGCCACCTGCATGACTGCGCTGTCACCCTCAAATTTATCCTTCGCCATTTTATTGGCAGTCGCTATATCACTTATGGTATCTCCTACGGACGTTTTGAGTTTGTCCGCCCAGTTCTTCTCTTTCTTAGGTCCGGCTTCTGGCGTAGGAAGATTCGGATTATTTATCCGTTCGGTGAAGTGTGGTTTTAGTGTCTCGTTTGCTTGCATAGCTTATATCAGAGTACCGCGCCAAGTGTATCAGGGTCAAGCATGCAGACCTTGTGGGAAAAAACTTTCCATCTGTTTCTTTGCTTTCTCCAGTAATTTTTGTTTTTCCGACTCCTCCACCCCCTCATTCGCTAGTTTCTTTTCCAACTGTTTATATTGTTGATAGAGTTTTTCTCTCAAATATTTTTCGCGGTCAAAAGAGTTTTGATCAAACTGCGTCAGAAGCTCAATAATTTGTGCGCGATATTCATCAGAAAAATCCTCTACCCCTTCCAAAAACAATTCTTTTTGCTCTTGGGATAACGCTCGGCTAGAGTTTACTGCAACTATAAATACATTTTTATTCATATTACGATTTCTTTGGATTCTGCATTTGATACATAACCTTCGCAAACAACATGTTAAACGTAAGGTCTGCACTCAACGGGATAAGCCCTTCCCCATGCATTATCTGCTTATTCGCATATCCATAAAATTCCTTTATGAATCCGCCTGCTACCGGCACAGCACTAGCAAATCGAAATGCGCCTTCAATAAAGCCGGGATTTAATACAGATCGTTTCCACTTGGTTGCTGTATCGTGATTATCGAAGTCTCTTGTGGCATTCATAATAGTATTACCCACTTTTCCAATCACGCGAGAAAGTGGTGATACAAACCCTATATCCTCTCTGTTTGCTATGTCTCTGGCGGATCGATCTACTATCTTTTCTATACCTAAATCAGTAAGGTACTCCCAACCTGCATCAAGCATACGCTGATTACCGGTTTCCTTACTTATATTTATAGGAAATTTTGGAATAGGTATATTTGTTCTTTCTCTGTACAAGGCATCCGCGAGATACTCACTCCCCATATTCAATCCCATAGATCCTGCCATACTTACAAGACCTGTGAGCAATTTACCGAGTCTATTTTGTTGATCTGGGGTACTAAATTTCCCATCTAATGCAATCCATTTTTTCAACAATGCATCTTTGTCAGGAGCGACTTTCGCATCCTTTGGCATTACCTCTCCTGCTATAAATTCTGCAGTTACACCTGCCATTGCCCCTTGAGTTGCAGCTGCTTCTGATTTTTCGGCTACCGCCACAGGCAACGTTACATCGAGCACGCCTTGCATGTATTCATTCCAAAGAGAATCTGCTTTTTTCTCCACTACTTTTGGAGCTTCTGCTTTGCCCACATACACCCAGTCCATTTTTCCTTTGAAATCTTTGACGACGCTTTCTGACATAGAGGTTATAAAATTAACTAGGCTTCCCTACTCCAACGTATATTTGTTTTCGTTCTTCCTCGTCGTTACTTGTTATTTCTTTCAGCACTTTTTCTACGCCAAGCTTTATATCATCTCCGTACTCTTCACGGATTTGTTCTTCTGTAGATAAAAATTGTCCAATAGCATCGATTTGCTCCTCAGATAGCGATGGAAATGCATCGACTAGTTCCAATTTTTGATCATAGGAAAGTAAAATACTTTCTTCTAATAATGTAAGGACTGCTGATTGTTGACTGGTAAAATCGCTCATACAGTTGCTACCGCCTCCTGCGGTCGAAATACTTGGGCTGCGCGCTTTCGCTCTGCTAGTTTACCAAGTGCTCGTGTGGCCACATATCCCATCACATCAAGACCCATATCTTTGCTTACTTTAAGTTGTTGATAGCGATTTATACCCATCTGCATAACTGCTGGTATTGCATCTATTCCATGGGCGCCTAGAAACTCGGCAACCCCTGTGGTGGTAGAAATCCAGACAGGAACGTCGGGAGTCAAATTCAACCATCGTTCAAAAAATGCTTTATATTGACCAAAGCGAGTACCCTCTATAACAGCGGGAGATACTTTTTTCATCCCTGATTCAATCACTTTACGTGCTTTTCCAACATTTCTTCCCTCAAACCCTGCGTCTATCACTTGCTTTATGGCCACATTTCCAAGCTTTCCAGCCTCTCTTCGCGCTCTCTTTGCTGCCATCTCTGCACCAATTGCCTTCCATTGTTTTGGCAATTCCCACCACTTCCTATTTTGTATACCACGCTTGACCTCTTCAGCAGCTTTTGTCGTGCTGTATGCCATTTGTTTAGCAAGTTTTTTTGCCTTTGTTGCTTCGTACACTTTTTCTACTTTAAAAGTTTTCGCCATCGCTTCTGCACCTTCTAGAGCAGCTGTCTGATGGGCCACCCCAAGTGAATGTTCAGCTGCGGATTTTGTTCCAAAAACAATCGCTGCGGGTCTGAACGCATCTTTTGCATGAGCTCCCACCGCAGAGAGAGCGTCGCCGGTTTTTACGGCTCCTCGAACAAATATATTTCCATCTACTTTACTACCAAATTTATAAAGTTTATCAACAGCTTTTGGCGTTGCTTTAGCTGCACTAAATGCTTCTTTTCCCTTTGCTGCTGCGTTCCCAAGTCTTACAAATGGTTCAAATTTTATGTTTCCAATATTTGTAGCCTTAGATATCAGGCTTCCATCCTTGGTAGCAATTCCAAATAATCCAGTACCAATTCCCTTCCCTTCACCCAATACCGGAACCAAACTTATCGCAAGCGATGCACCAGCTTTGAGCTCTTTAAACATAATCTCTTTATGTTTCGCCATATGAGGCTTCACCGTGTGCTTGAGCCCTTCCCAAAATCCCATTTCATTTATCGATCGGGAAACTACATTTTCTGGATTTGCAGCCTCAGCCATAAGTCGCTCACGAAGTGCGAGAAGCTTTTCTTGCTGTTCTGGGGCAAGTGCCTGAAACTCTGGCCTGTCTTCTAGGCGCATAGGTAGATCTTTTGGATCTGGTCCTTGTGGCAATTCATTCGTCTCACTCATAGATCTAGTATGGGGAAATGTCTCACTTTTGGCAAGCATAGTTGGTTATTTTACGGCTTGGCTATCGCCTCAAGCACCTGATGATCTTTTAATATCACTGGTTCTTCAGGAATTATTTTTTTATTTACTTCAGCAAAATCTATCACCCGCTCTGCAATATTTTCAAAAACAGGATCATGGGTAATGGCCAAAACAGTCATCTCTGGTCGCTTTTTTCGAAGCTGTTGTACTATCTCCATGACTTGCTCGGTGGATTTGGCATCCAGATGTGCTGTGGGCTCATCTAGTATAAGAATATTTGGATTTTTAAGTAGCGCTCGAGCGATACTTATACGTCGCTTTTCCCCTCCGGAAAAATGCTTAAGCTTCGTGTCCAATCGATCTTTTAGGTGATCAAGCCCTAGGTCTGAAAGCACTGTATTAGTGGCCACCTCTGTCACTTCATTTGTGCCCAACAATAAATTCTCTCGAAGAGTCCATCCTTCAAGCAAATCTGCAGATTGTCCGGCATATCCTATATGAGAAAGAAGCGATTGATCCCCATATTTTTTGATATCGCTTACTGGCGTTCCCCCCACAGTCATCGATCCACGATCTGATTCATATAAGCCTACCAAATGTCTCAACAGTGTCGTCTTCCCTATTCCTGATGGTCCTTTGATAGCGACGAATGTCCCTTGTGGGACGTCCATACTCACTTCATTGAGTATATTTTTATACCCCAAATTTTTAATCGATATATCATATGAAGGTAGTGTGTCTACCCCCACTCTTCTCTGTTCTTTCATACCATTTGGTACATCAAGTGCGTCATATGGACCCAACAATTCTTCCATACGTTGTATATCTTGAATATCTGGAATTATTCGCTCGTGATAAAGCTGCATCACAGAATTAAACGCTTGTCGCACCATCATTTGCTCGCTTTTAGCAAAGTTTGCTCTTTGATAAATAGAATACCCAGTTAATGCAGCCTCTTGTACTGAAATTCCAGATTTTATTTTCTTATAGAAATCTCTAAGATGTGTCGCCCCTGGAACCCCGACGTCCATAAGGTCAAATACGCGACCAATTGTTTTTTCGCGTGATATTTTTTTACGTAGTCCACCTGATGCTACAAAATCTCGATCAGCTAATGCTTGTTTGAGCAGCGCTGCCTCATCTTCAGGGCGTCCTGCGGTACGAATTGTTTCCAGATTTCCCAATGTAGTAACAAGCTCGGTGTTAATCTTGTCCCAGAGTTGCAATTCTTGTGCATGCTGAAGCTGTTGCTCCTTTGCTCCACGTAAACCAACCACACCTAGAATTGGCAGCTTAGCCACAGCCATGAGTGTTTCAAATTTTCCCAAAAATGCCTGCCCAAAAGGATAACTTCCGATACGTGCAAGCATCGGTATAAGATCAAAATAGGTGGTAGCAACGAGATCTACCGTTGCTTCCTTTCCGCGATTTATCACCTCAAGCATTTTTCCAGCGGATTGATCATGAAACACAGAAAAATCTCGGGTTATAAGCGACGATGCCACGCGATTATTTACCATATCTTGAAGCTTGCCTCGCTCTTTGAAATATAGGTTCTGTGCTACTTTGGCTATTTGCCCCTCACCAAGCTTTTGTATCATCCAACTCCATACTGGCCACGATCCTTCCACAGCAAGCCCTAAGGCGATTTTCTTTTTCTTCTCTGGCAAGCTACCAATCACTGATTGCATATCAGCAACTGGTGTCTTATGAAGCTTAAGCATGCGGGATGCAACATTCAACTTTTGAAAAAGCTTATTTACTCGTTTTGGATCTGACGTTTCTCTTGCTTGTGCTCCACCTAAAAGGGTTGCAGTGATTTCATTTCCAGAAAGAAGCCCTGCTATAGTCCCCCACTTTCCCGCGGAGAGACTATATGTTTTCATCACGTCATCAAGCGTTTTCTTTGCTTCTTTTACCGTTATCTCAGTTATCTGATCTGCTCCTTCAAGAAGTGATTCTGGTGTTTCCTTACTTCCTTTTCGCGCATCTTTACCAAACTTTTCGACAGCATCTTTTGCAACGCTTTCAACTTCTTTTTCTGTAAAATTCACCCCTTCTTCCTGCAAATCTTTGGCGATCGACTGTGCCGCCTCAGATACATCGGCTGGGTTTGGATCTTTATCATCAAGGACATCCTGCATTATTTGCGAGGAAACGGTGGCAGTCTCAGGAGAAATTGGCAAAGAAACACCCTTTAGATCATGCTCTTTTCTAAAAGAAGGCTTCATCTGAGCCTCATTTGATTTTTGCAGTTGTGCCATCAACTTTTCCGCATCCATAGTCTCTATTGTACCTTATGGTATATAATTTGTTCATCATGACTGAAAATGCTCCATCACCAGTCTTCTATGCTTCGGCCAAGCCTGAAGCACCCAAAGTACCTCAAAAAGAAGATTCTAAACTCGTAAAAGGTGTCAAAAACACCTTGAATAAATGGTGGGAACGAGTTGGGCCAAAAGGCGTAGAAGACCACTTTGTAAAAGCACACGAGAATGTGCTAAAGACATTTAACAATGAAGATCGCGCCAAGGCTTATCTTGCATCAGGTGATAAATGGAAAAAGTGGGGAAAAGCACTCGGATTTGGCGCGACTGTAATAGATGCTGGATTAGCAGGACTTGGAATTGGCATCACCAAGGAGTGGTATGGAAATCCTCGCGTGGGAAGAACAGCCGTCGTTATTCTTGGTGAACGGACAAATGGAGGCAGAGGAGTGTTTGATGAGGAATCACCAAACCCAACCTTACTTCGTCAATTGTACCTAAAAATTTCGCCAAACATCTTTTTAAATGGTGTTGTACCAAATGAATTTCTCACGAATGACGCAACCACACATCCAAAAGTGCTAGAAGAACGTGCGTATGCTAGCAAAATAGGAAGTATCGTTTCGCTTATCCCAGGGCTTGCCACGCTCTTCCCACTTCTGGGAGCGGGACCCGCACATTCCATCATGCATTTAGCCGCATATGGAGCAGAGCAAGCAGGAAAAATGAAAGCTCGCACAAATAATTATGTCGACTCTGGCAAAGCCGCAGAGCATGCATCAAAAGTCGGAAATGCCATTGGAAAGGCAGCCACAGAAACCGCTAAATGGGCAGCTGAACATCCAGATGAAATTAGAAGAACTGTAGAAACCGTGAGTAAGGTCAAAAAAGAACATGCAGAAAGCGCGCAAAAGATAGCACAAGCCAAGCAGAAAGCGGCAGACGCTAAGCTCGATGCAGAATATGCAGACTGGGTCGCTCATCACCCCGATAAGGTGTACTTCGAACAATCTGGCACCACTCCCCCGTCGAAGGCAGAATATGTGGAAATGAAAGCACGTGAAGCTGCAGCTAAAAAAGCAAACAAAGAAGCAGAAGAACGCGGTGTTGCGAAACGATAAATTCCTAGATTAACTGGCTGGTTGTGGAGGCACCACTTCAGGTTTTGGTTTTCCAGCTAATATTTTATTCGTCCACTTCGCTGCTCTTTCACCCAAATTACCACCTTGCTCTATAACCCATGTTCCAGCTCGTCGCATTGGAGACAACCACTGAATACCCAACCCCAATGATATTCCTCCTGAGCCTACCGCCAATGCAGTAAATACTTTACCAGCACTCGCTTCTCTTCTCCCAGTTAAATCCTTATACAACGCGCCCAAACCTGCATTTCTCAAGACGATTCCACCAATCATGGGAATCGTGCCAACAGTCATATCTATCGCTGCTGCGCTAACACGAGTAATTTTTGCTTGAAGTTTTGCGATTGGACGCAATTTTTCTGCAACCGTTTTCAACTTCCCTTCATCGAGAGCACCGGTAATTTTGTCGAAAGCTTCTACATACTTTTGCTCCATCGTTGGACCAAGCTTTCGCCATTCAGCTTGTTTTTGCTTAAACGCATTTTGTTTTTCAACGTTTTCAGCGACTTTAGCTTTCCACTTTTCCTTAATACGTTCCACAACACCCTTTTTAGCCACTTCTGGTCTCCCTACTCCTTCATATACTGGTCCACCGGTTTCTGACATATGATTAAACTCCTTCTTCCTGCAATGCTTTATCTACTTCTGATAATACATCATTCATAAGCCCATCGATCTCTTTCAAGGCTTCCCCGTCTTTGATCGTGTCTTCTATAAGCTTTCCGTATGACTCTACGGTTACTTTACTTTTGTCGGCAGCAAGTGCCTCGAGTTGATCTTTGGGCATGTACTTCAAAAGTATTGGCCACACGGTAGCCTGAAGCCCCTCAGAAATCGTTGCATACAATTCTGCACGATCTTCTTCGGATAACTTACTCTTCTCTATGCGCTCTACAAGTGCTTTCAATTTGGCTTCCATATCATCACTCCTTTCAATTTGAGGAACTCCCTCTTGGGTTAATATATCATTAAATTTAGCAACCATACTGGTCATGAGTTTTTCGATCTCAAGAAGCGCTTGCCCATCGTGAATTGATTTTTCCACAAGATCACTAAATGTTTCTACAGATATCTTACTTGGATGCTGTGCGAGATCATTGAGAGAATCCTTCGGTGCATACTTTATGACAACTGGCCAAACTACAGATCGTAAACTCGTAGATATCTCTTGATATATCGCCTCTTTCTCTTTGTCGGAAAGCTTTGATAATTCAATTCTTGAAACTAATGCTTTGACTAAGTCATCCATAGTTATATAGCTTTTTGTTTAGGATGTAGAATCGCATCTACAACCCCAGATACTTTTCGCTCAACGTATACCCCTGCAGTCCTTGCTTCTGGGACTCCACCAACAATCGACTTAAATGCTCCCCCCACTACTGCAAATGGCGTTTCAACGACCTTACCTACTCCCCGAGCAAGCAACCCTTCGTTTCGGGCGGCTAATGACGATTGCACAGAATGTCGTTTGAAATTATCCACTGGAATAAAATGCCCTATCGTCTGCTTGAGAATTGGAAATTTTCTCAACGGCCATGTTGCAACATCGGTAACAATATCAGCAAGTCCGGTTTGTACAGCGGCTCCAACACCTACCACACGATTCAAGCTTCGAATCAAATGTGTTTTAAAGGTTGGTTTATCCTTTCCCCATGAGTATGTGTTTGCCACGACATCCATATTTTTTACCCATGAGCTATATACATCTTTGACACTAGGATTTTTCAACGATCGATAAATTTCGCTTATCTGATCGGATTCCCTCATGGTGACTTCTCTCGCGCTCGCAAATTTATCTGCGATTTTACTTTCTACTTTGGCTTCTGTCGCCTCTTGCGGAATTGGTTGATCGTTTTGTTCAGTCATAAAATGCTCCTCTTTCGGGCAGGAATGTATATATCCATCCTAGGCAATGGTCACATATAGTGTCAAGTGGCGCCTACTTCATGGCCGCCAGTATGCGACCAAGGGCTACCACAAATGCTGCAGTACGCAAATCAGTTTTATGCTTCACAGAAACATCCCACACTGCAGATGCTGCCAAGTCCATCTTCTTTTTGAGTTTGGCATTTACTTGCGCTTTGGACCATTTCTGCCCTTTCAAATTTTGTTCCCACTCAAATGCAGACACACTTACTCCCCCACTATTGCTCAAAATATCTGGAATTACAGGAATTCCTTTTTTGAAGAGCGCACTGTCAGCGTCAGCTGTGGTTGGACCATTCGCCATCTCTAACACTACTTTTGCTTTTATCTTTCCTGCGTTTGCTTTTGTAAGCACATTCTCCAGTGCAGATGGCACGATGATATCGACAGGGAGCTCAAGCAAGGCATCATTAGATATCTGTTTTCCTTTTTTCAGATCACAGACTGAACCTGTGCAGTAACAGCCAGCCAGATATCCATGCTTTTGCTTACACTCTAGCGTAAGCGCAGGATTAATCCCTTCTGGAACATAAATACCACCTTTACTATCAGAGACAGCGACGACGAGGAATCCATTCTCATCCAAGAATTTAGCAATGTTATACCCCACATTTCCAAATCCTTGCACTGCAACGGTCAATTGCCCTTTCAGTTTTAATTTGTTCAAGATAGATTGAAGAACATACAGTCCACCAAGTCCTGTCGCTTCTTCTCTCCCCTCACTTCCTCCGTCTTGAATACGCTTTCCAGTAAATGTTGAGCGGAGCTTTTTCGTTTCTGTAGCAGAAAGTTTATAGCGCTTTGCTCTGCGATTAGTAAATTCGTCCACCATCCACCCCATGATTACGCCGTTGGTGTTTACATCTGGTGCTGGCACATCGCGATCGGGACCTATACAGTCTTCTATTGCCCGAGCATATCCACGACTCAATCGCTCTAATTCTTTTTGCGAAAGGGTTTTGGGATCTACGATAATTCCCCCTTTTCCGCCCCCTAGTGGAAGATCTGCAACGGCACATTTCATCGCCATCCAGAATGCGAGCGCTTTCACCTCATCCATGCTTACATTTGGGTGATATCGAATTCCACCTTTGTATGGGCCTCTGGCATTGTTGTGTTGTACACGATACCCTTGGAAAACTTTCAGACTTCCGTCATCCATAACAACAGGAATTGTGACATTTAGTATGCGTTGTGGATTTTTAAGGATTTCTAATTTCTGCAATAATTCTTTTTTGCTTTTTGCAGTCAGCTGTTTATTTTTTCCTAGGACATCTGCAGCTTTTTGCAACTGACTCATCGCAGTTTCAAATGGATTTTGTGTGATCATACCCCTCCTTTATAGAACAAACAATATGTGTACAAACTGGGCAGTTTGATCAATAAAATAGCTCTGATTTAATCTGGTCTTTTGGCACATTCTTCTCGGTTAATCGTGCTCTCACGTCTTCTATCATCTGCTTGTTTCCGCAAAGATAATATTCGTCAGTAGAAAGATCCTTGTCTGAATGTAGTACATGTTCAGTCACGTGTCCAGTGAGACCTTTCCAATTTTCTGATGGTTTAGAAAG
This sequence comes from Candidatus Woesebacteria bacterium, assembly GCA_018062625.1. Classification (GTDB taxonomy): domain Bacteria; phylum Patescibacteriota; class Microgenomatia; order UBA10105; family UBA927; genus UBA927. The sequence goes on along the minus strand of JAGORV010000010.1, from coordinate 10,003 downwards.
CACCTGATGCCAATTGAAGTTTGGATATGTTTCATACAAACCGTTCAATTCTTCTTGCCAAAACATATCGGCTTCGTATCGCATTCCCCAATACACTTCAATTTGTGCATCTCCTTTTTTATGTAAATAATCTTTGATCATGGAATAAAACGGTGCGATCCCAGTCCCTGTAGCGACAAACACTTTCTTACGAGGAGAAGTTTCATCAAAGAAAAATACACCCGTAGGAGCCACAAAGTTTACGGTATCCCCGATCGTAAGTCCCAACGTCCATTTAGATCCGGGACCCATTGGACTCACATCGTGCACCATAGATACCTGATTCGTCACGGAGGGCACTGAAGCGATAGACATCGTGCGATTGACCCCTGCACCACACATGAGCATCATGCATTGACCTGCACGAAAAGAAATCTCTTCTGGTTGTTTGAGCTTGAACGTAACGAAATAAACATGCTCGGTTATTTTATCTTTCTGAATAACCTCTGCTGTAAACTTTTGAGCCATAATAAATATCTGATAATTATTTAAGGTTTTCGAGGTACTTTTCTGCATCCATGGCCGCCATACATCCTTGCCCCGCGGCGACTATCGCTTGGCGATATCGCGGATCTACACAATCCCCTGCTGCAAATAATCCTGCAATATTTGTGGCAGTCTGTGGCTCAAGTGGTGATTGTGGGCGATTGACGAGTATGTACCCTTTCGCATCGAGTGTCACCAACCCTGCCAAAAACGCAGTGCTTGGCTTATGTCCAATTGCCAAAAAGACGCCTTGCGCAGGGTATACCGATACTTCACCAGTTTTTGCATCTTTTATTCGCACACCAGTCACTGCAGTGTCCCCCACTATTTCTTCGATAACTTTATTGGTGAGAAATGTAATCTTTGGATCTTTTTTTGCTCGCTCAAGCATGATAGCACTCGCTCGAAATTCCTCACGTCGATGAATGATCGTCACTTTTGTAGCAAATTTAGAAAGAAATGTTGCCTCTTCCATGGCAGTATCACCACCACCCACAACAACTACTTCTTTTCCCCGAAAAAAGAATCCATCGCATGTGGCACATGCGGACACGCCTTTTCCCGCAAAGGCGGCTTCAGATGGCAAACCCAAATACATTGCTGATGCACCGGTTGCGACAATGACCGTTTTACTCTCTTCTGTTCCTGAATCGGTAGTGAGTACAAAAGATTTTCCATCAGATCCTTGCGACACCTTTGAAACGACTCTGGAATCAACTTCGGTGCCAAATCGTTCCACTTGCGCCTTCATATCAACCATAAGCTGTGGACCCATGATACCTTTGGGAAATCCGGGGAAATTATCTATGTCTGTCGTAGTGGTCAATTGACCCCCGAGCTGGATACCAGTAAAAAGCTTCGTTTTAAGAAATGCACGAGAAGTATAGAGCGCTGCGGTATACCCAGACGGACCAGAACCGATGATTACTACATCGTACATATGATTTTTACTTGCGAGGAGTCCGACGAGACAATCCGATAAGATACAGGATCGCCACGTTTTACTCGCGACGACTATTTGCTAAACAAGCTTTGCCAATTCAGCCTTGAGCGACTCTTTACTCTGTACACCTATAAATTGCTTTACGACGGCACCACCTTTGAATATCATCAATGTAGGTATACTCATAATTCCAAATGCTTGAGCTGTTTTTGGATTCTGATCTACATCCATCTTCCCGACTTTCACTTTTCCATCTAATTCCTTTGCAAGCTCATCTACTATTGGACCCTGCACTTGGCATGGACCACACCATACCGCCCAAAAATCCACAAGCACAGGCTGCGTCGCTTTGATCACCTCTGCATCAAAATTACCATCAGTTGCTACAAACTCTGCCATATTTTTTTCTCCTTTGGATTACACAGTCTAACACCCTCTCGTGTCAGAAAAAAGGTCTCATTTTATTCCATGGTCTGTTCTGGACCGTGATCACGATGATAATCGATAAATCTCACAATTTGCTTTTCATCATACTCAGAAAGCGGAAGTATATATGTCCATGCAGTTAGCACAATCGGACTTGTAATAGCTGGTCGTGGAACAACAAGTAATTTAAATAACTTTTTCTTTTTTGCAATCTCCTCTACCTGACGGATGAGCGTTTTACATGCGTCTGTCTCATTTGTAGCGCTTGATGTGGCGATTTTTGTTCCATCTGATGCACCTTTAGAAACAACTGCTGCATTACAGTTATAATTTATCTCCACATATCCATGCTCCAAAGAGTGAATCAATTCTCCTTCTGATTGAGGTGTTTTATAAATTCCAGGCTTTACCCAAGATTCTAGATGTGATCCACTCGTGGGCGGATTACTGTTAAAAGCAAATTTGGCTACTTCCTCTGCGCTTACATGCTTTCGACCTTGATCAAGCATTTGTGTTCCCGGAGGTGGTGTCATAGCATACACGCCAAACCATACGATGCCCACAACGCCAATGAGGATAAGTAAAATATTTTTTATTTTCATACAAGACTCTTCTCAAATAACTCACGCACACCCGTACTCTGTTTAACCATTGTATTGTAATGTATTTACAGTACTGAGGGGTACAGAGAGTTATCGAGCCATCGAGGAATACGATGTTGGGTAGAGATGACAATCAAGATTAATCAACTCGCACTTCTTGTTGCAATCTAGTCAAATCACGAATAATAAGCAAACGACCTCGCGTCGTGATAATCCCTTTCTTCTGCAGCTTTTCTATCTGAAGACTTGCAGTCTCACGCGTTGTCCCAATCCAAGATGCAATTTCTCGATGTGCAAGTGGCACCTTAAGCATCAAATCACCATGAACAGTTTCCCCAAAGTTATCTACATAATACAAAAGAAGCAATACTGTTTTTCGATATGCATCATCCAGCACCAATTGACCAACACGATTTATGAGACCATGCATACCGGCAGCGAGTCGCTGTGCCGCATACTTCATCACAATGGGATTGGCATCAAGAAAATCGAGGAACTGTTCTTTAGATCCACGGACTATCGAGGCTTTTGTCATTGCCTCAAAGTAAAACATGTTTGGTGTATCGTTTAATAACCAAGGAAGTGGGAAAAAAGAATGAGGCTTGTAGATATGAATGATAAAGGTATCCCCTGACGGAGACAGCAAGTATTGTCGTACATAACCACTCTTTAGATAGTACACGCCGTACGGCACATCTTCTGCGCGAAGAATATTTGCGCCTTTCACATACTCCAACACTTGAGCATCTTTAAAAAACGCGTCGACCAAACCTAGTGCTTTCACATCGTGTTTCATAGTAACCAGAGTATACAACAACCGATTTAGCCTCGATTGTATTATAACTCACATTGTGCATGTCATAAGAGCCACTGCATTTACTTGTAATCCATTTATAAGATAGGGTTATGAAATCAAAAATACCGATTATCCCGCCCACGGAAAACATTCCGACCACGGAAGTGGTAACCCCTCCCCCTGTTCGTAATTTGATTCCACTTATATCTCTTTGCGTCCTTATAATTTTACTTGGTGCTCTTGCGATATTTTTTGAAAGAGTTACTAACGTATCTTGGATGCAAGATGTTGCATACACGTTACTTGGTAAAAAAAATCCAAATGTTCTCTTGCCCCCAACAGAGCCTAGCGCTCCCACTCCAACGTCATCGTATCTCCCTCCTGGTAAACAAACATACGCGATCAGCAGTCAATCAAAAGGACCTAAAGTCAGCTCTATTACACTCGAACCTCTTGATATTCACAAGGGTGATAATCAAAAAATAAGTGTCAAAACATCGAAGAATGACAATGTCACAGAGACAATAATAACGATTTTTTCTGACAAAAAGAAAACAATTCTTCCTTTAACGTATTCTGAAAACGAATGGACAACATCGTGGATAGTAAACGACACAGTAAACACTCGATATATTTTTCGCATTGAGGCAACAAATTCCTCCACCACATCATCAACACTTGTCGCACCTCGTACATCAGGACCGATTCGACTTAATCAACTCAAATAACTATGAAAAAAATCTATATCTTCAGCACACTCGCTATATTATTTTTTGCACTTCTTACACCAAAACCGGTCGTTGCCACCTGTGCAATTACTTCTATTGGAAGCGTGAGCGTCTCTAGCTCTGTCTGCTCTATAGATTCCTTCACTGCAGAAGGAATTGATATAGCAACCTCTGAACAATCTACCGAAAACACCGCTACGCTTACCCTAACAGACACTGCAATCACCATAAATACCAACGCTAGCCTCATTACGGGAACAATAAACCTACAGGGCACTAGCTCTGTGAGCGTCCTAGCTACGGGCGCTTCCATAAAAACTGGAGCAGTTTGGGTACTCGATGCTGACGCAGACGGCTGGCCATCCAGTCCTATACAATTATTTGATACTCCACTTGCAGGTAGAAGGCGATTAGGACTTATGTCCTCTGTGGCAACGCTTGATTGTAATGATGGATCAGCATCTGTCACGAATTCTTGTTGTGTCGTAGCCACTCGCTACCGAGACGCAGACGGTGATGGATATGGTAATCCAGCAGTAAACATCTCGGCGTGTGCAACCAGCGGATATGTCGACAATGGAAGCGACTGTGATGATTCGGATCCGGATACCTATCCCGGAACAGTATATTGTCCATAATCCGACATATACCAAACTGTAATATCTGTAATATACTTCACAGTGTGATAATCTAAATCTTGACTATACTCTTTGTATGCAAACTAACACTTCCAAAGTTCTGACCAATCGAATAATTTTTGTCCTATCCATCATCGGTGTTGCTATAGCGATCTATGTATCACAAAGTTTTTTGCGTAAAGCCTCTATCGTTTGTATATCTACAGGATGTGAGACGGTACGAAAAAGTCCGCTGGCATACCCATTCGGGATACCAGTCCCACTGTTTGGCCTAGTAGGGTACCTTGTCCTTACCGTGAGCGCATTCCTGAGAACTATGCAGCAAAAATCACGTACACTCATCACACTCGCAAACATTATGCTTGGCGTAGCTATTTTTGGAGTTTCTTTTGTGAGTTGGTTTACCTACACAGAAATATTTATTATTCGCGGTATCTGTATGTGGTGTGGTATATCAGCGATAAACATGTATGTTATTTTTGGCATCCTACTGTACGAACGGAAATTCTATTTTCCAAGAAAGGAAATGTCTCATGAATAATCTCACCTCTGAATCTAAGTTTTTTCTCTCTATATTTCTCGGTAGCGCACTACTTCTTGTGGGTGCTGCATTTGTTCTTTCACGCCCCACACCAAAAGTGGTAATTCCCAAAGAAACACTCATCCCAAATAATGCCCACACCATAGGCAGTAGTAGTGCATCTGCATATCTTGTAGAATTTTCTGACTTTGAATGTCCCGCCTGTGGAACATTTGAACCCACAGTCAAATCATTGACCACTAAATATGCCGATCGATTATTATTTTCCTACAGACACTTCCCTCTTCCGCAGCATATAGAAGGACAACCTGCTGCAATGGCAGCTGAAGCTGCTGGACAACAAGGAAAATTTTGGGAAATGCATACTTTATTATTCAAAAACCAAAAATCACTTTCAAGCACGATCTATACAGAACTTGCAAAAGAGCTCAATCTCGACTTGAAAGCGTTCGAAAAAGACCGTAAAGACAGCTCATTATCTGCAATAATATCCGCAGATACAGATAGTGGAACCAGTATTGGTGTGAATGCTACACCCACATTTTTTCTCAATGGAGTTAAGCTAGAGTTAGCAGATCCAAGCGAATTGGTACGTGCTGTAGAAAATGCATTATCTCTCAAATAAGAGAGGGAAAAGGAGACTATATGTTTGACCTCACCGGCAAAGTCGCCCTTGTAACAGGCGCAAGTAGTGGTATCGGTTTTGCTTGTGCTATAGCACTTGCTTCGCAAGGAGCTAGCGTCGTGGTATCAGCTAGACGTGTAGATAAACTCAATGATCTCGTTCACACGATAACAGAGCAAGGCAAAAAAGCTACCGCGCTAGCGCTTGATGTTACCGATTTGGCACAAATCTCCTCAGTTGTTGCTAAAACTATCGAAACATACGGACGATTAGATATTCTCGTAAATAATGCAGGAGCACTCGACTATACCCCATTTTTGGACATGCCAGAAGAAAAATGGAACCTGATCATAAATACAAATCTCAAAGGATATTTCTTTGTGGCACAAGCCGCAGCCCGTGAGATGGTAAAAAATAAATGGGGACGAATCATCAACATCGCATCTATCGCCTCAGGTGGTGTCGGGGTAGGATTTCCTATGTTATCTCATTACGGAGCAAGTAAAGGGGGCGTCATCGGTCTTACAGAGGCTCTTGCGGTAGAGCTAGGACCCCAAGGAATACTCGTCAATGCAATTGGACCGGGCGGTATTGAGACAGAAATGACAAAAGGCTTAACGCCAGAACAAGCAACGGCAATGTTCTCTCGTCTTCCCATCAAGCGTATCGGTAAACCCGAAGAAATCGCATCAGCAGTCGTTTATTTTGCTTCTGAGGAATCATCATATACTACTGGAACGACACTCTATGTAGATGGTGGCTGGCTCACTACATAACAAGTAACAATTTTTCGTTTTCTTCTTGTAAATTGTCACTTTGTTAACAGGTAACTTGTCGCGTTAGAGGTACATCGCAACGGTCATATTCCAAAATATATGAACGAGAATAGGCGCGACTAGAGATTTTGTATTGTAATACAACACGCTATTTATAAGCCCAAGCGCTATATCTGTTACAAAAAATAACACTAAGGTGACTCCATGCAACTTCAATGAAGTAACCAATATAGGAATATGAAGAAGTGTAAACATTGCAGTAGATAACAGCGCAGCATATGGAAGACTCTTTTTAGCTTCCATAATTCGACCAAACACAAACCCACGACTCAAAATCTCCTCAGAGGTTGCAGTTGCTAGGGATAATAACAACATGAGTCCTAAACCATACTGTTCAAATGCTGCGATTGGTACAAATTGTAACTGACCATACTTTATGAAATTTGCAGCAATTCCCTCTATAGCAAATAGCGCACCAAATCCAAGCCCTATATAGATACTGGTAAACAAATTTTTTCCCGTAATCCCTAACGTCACCAATCCCCTTCTCTCTATGTGTCGAACATAAAACAAAACGGGAGCTACAAATACCATGGGCTTTATCACAAATTCGTCTATCCACTCTGGCAAATGAAACGCGTATCGATATATCGCCCATGCAAGCACTATCCAACCCCATACTCTATACATAGAATCCAATGGGGTCTGAACGACTTGCGCACGAGAAGATTTCTTCATATATTTACGATACCTTTCCCAACCACGTTGTGCAAGCCCAACGATTTCATTTATGAACGTATAAAAAAATATGTTTGCATCAAAAACACCACTATAAATATAGGCAATGCAATTCGTTGCGTAGCAAGAGGCATAGACCCTGAAGGTACTCGAAACCAACTATCTAAATTTCCCTGAATCCTCCATTGACCATATTGCCAAAGTAATAGCTGTAAATAAACGATAAGCACAACTCCAGATCCAAATGCGTTCGCCGATGAAGAAACTACAAAAAAACCGACAATAGAATATAAGGCCATAAAAAATATAGACCGAAAAGGTGATGGTGATACCGCAAAAAACTGCTCAGCCGCATCCAAAAAATATACCCCCACAATCCCTCCGAGTGGATACCACAACATCTCCCATACAAACGAGGTGTGCCACTTCATCGCACCCGATACAAAAATATATACCAGAGAAATGATAAGAAAAATTTGAGGCTTACGACGAATCAATTGAAGAAGTGTCTCCATGCTTATGTATTGTAGGTAAGGGCACGTATCACGTCAACTTAATTCTAGGGTTTTTTGTACAGGTGAATCGACCGATGTACGAAGCTCTTTTAACTTCCACATAAACAATCTCCCCTTGCTTCTGGCTTTGCTATCTTTCACAAACGAAAGTGCTTTCTCTAAAATTGCGCGCGGTACTGTTTTTGCCAATCGTATATACAGCGCTTTGTGCTTGTAGTCATCTAGGATCTCCGATAAATATACCCCGTACGCTTGAAATTCACGAGAGATATATTTATCTTCTAGCGGATTGAATGTTCTCAGAATTGTGCCTATTTTTTGCATTTTCTGCATAACATTAGTTAAACCTATTCATCGCTCGATCTATACCTTCAAACATTGCAATCCTTACCGCTTCAACACTGTGCTTAATCAAGTGCTTCATCGCCCCAGCTTCACTACTCTGAAACCGAGATAACACAAAATCGATTACTTTAGATCTACTAAGTTTTCTGTCTGTATGTGACCCTATATTTTCTTTCCCCGTACCTATACCCAATCGAAAACGTAGAAATCCGTCAGTTTTTAGGTGTTCGATAATCGAATCCACCCCATGATGCCCAGCAGATGCTCCCCCGATTCGAATACGAATCTTTCCCATCGGTAGATCTAAATCATCGTGTATCACCCATACATCTTGCGCTGTTAACTTGTAAAACGATGTCAGTCCGCTTACCGCTTTCCCACTTTCATTCATAAACGTCTGAGGCTTCACCAATATCACTTCTCCCACTTTAGCGACAAGCGCATTGTGCTTCTTTTCAAATTGCCAAGAAATAGTCGAAGAACCAAGTTCTCTTGCTAACTTGTCCACTGCGTCAAATCCAACATTGTGACGCGTTCCAATATACTTTTCTCCGGGGTTTCCGAGTCCTACGATTAGCTTCATAACAAATCGCTCCTTTCTATAATCACCGTTATTGTAGCACCTTATTTATACAAGAGAAGAAAAATGAAGCATCACACATGAATGTTCCCTGATGAGCACATGACAACACGTTACCAGAACATGTTTACATCATGTGTTCATCACGTACGTTCACAAGAACGATTACTTTCCCATCTTTGCTAATTGCTTGACCGCCATGTCACCGACATAGGGTACTTTATACATCTCTCCTTGGAACGCTTTCCACATACACACGATCCATAGAATAAATGCTGCAAAACTCAAAAATAGTCCAACTAACCATCCTAAAATAGGCACAAATCCAAGCACAATGTTCGCTACAAAAACTCCTGCGAACAAAAGTGTCGATTGCATAGCATGAAAACGAACAAATTTACTTTGCTTTTCGATCAATAACATTACTATTCCTGTTACAAATCCGAGCAAATAACTTGCTGCTCCCATCAAATTCTCATTTCCTTTATCTGCCATAGTATTATTTCACCTCCCTTCGCCCTCCAAAATTTCACACGAAGGAGGGTTTCTTTATCAAGAGTATCATGCGCGTTTTTAGTCCGTCAACCCCGATATGACAAATTTTAAACGGATAATCGAGAGTAAAATTGTAGCGGAGCTTACCTGCGAGGAAAAAATCTAGAAGGATCAGGAAAACAACTCACTTGTGAGCTGTCGAAGCTTTTTCTCATACATCTTCAGCACAGATCGCTTAACCGGTTTCTTTGTTTTATACAATTGCCCACCCATGATGTATCCAGGCATAGTTTTTGGAGCATTTTTTGTAACAAGTCCAAAAAACGCACCTTTAGCATATTGCTGTATTACCTTCAGAGTTCCTTCATTTCTAAAACGTCTGAGCGAAAACAAACAAAGGGCCTCTCGCAAAATAGAGAGCGTATATCCCGCCTTAGCTAAGCGCAAACCAAAGTCAAAATCCTCGCCAAACGAATGCTCCTCATTATACCCACCCACCGAATCATACGCGGTGCGTGACACGATGCTCAATGGCCCTGGGGCGATTTGCCGTTTTACCACCAAAGACATTTCTAGGGTCATGGTAGAAAGCAAGGTGAGTAGTGCGTCAGCTGCTACTGTACCGTCTGGCAAAAACCACGTAGAAAACACCGTAGGGTTTTGCGACTCTATAAATATGGTGCAACGCTCTATAAAATACGGAGAAAACTCACCGTCTGCGTCCACAAAC
>JAGORV010000036.1 GCA_018062625.1 Candidatus Woesebacteria bacterium | reverse complement strand
CATGTATATCTCACAAAATTTGATCGCATACCACTCTATTATCTTTTTTATGCAGACAATTTTGAGCGCAAACTCACAGATCAATTTGAAATCGGATTTGCTATAAAATCTGTGGATAATGTGACGTTTGTCGATAACGACTGTGCTTCCGTCATGCTCCCTGTTGAAGCCTTCAGTCAAAACGTTCTCGTGATAGACAGTGCTAAATGCGAAGGGAAAAACGAATTGTTTGGTAAAGATGCAATCAATCGTCACGATGGAACGAGTGCATACAAAATATTAACTACCCAAAAACCTCAATAAACTGTACCGTATTGAGCGTGCTACATGAACAAAGAATCTAAGCTATGTGGCAAGTGTCGCATACGAAAATCATGTCCCGATGCACTGCAACCAGAAATAGTCGATGAATATGGTGCCATAAAGCCAATCCCTCATCACTACACGCACCCATCTGACCGTTTTTGTCGTCATGTCATGTGCGAAACAGACGGTGAAGAAGCAGCAGAAACCGCATTACAAAAAAAGAAATTTATAAATGTTCGTGCGAGAGTCTTTCCAAAAACTCCGCCTATTACCATACAACTGGCTATATTTGGATCATTGGATAAACCTACACATAAACTCGAGCTACGAGGAATTTCACCAAGAGGTAGGGTATTTTCTAGGGATCAAGAACATGGGACTTTTTATCCTACGGGACAATGGCTACGAAGAAGATAAATTACTTAACTGGCTTTTCTTTAAACTCAGTAACACGTGTAGCACCTTTTCCGATCTTAGCACGGAGATAGTACAATTTGGCGCGTCTTGCTACTCCACGACGTTTGATTTCTATTTTTCGAATCCAAGGAGATATAAGTGGGAAAATTCTTTCAATACCAATTGCTCCAGCACCTATTTTTCGTACCGTAAACATGGTGTTTTCCGCAACTCCTTTGATAGCAATGATGATACCTTCAAATACTTGGATACGCTCATGCGTCTCTTCTTTTACTTCACGCTTCGCTTTGCCTGATACTTTTTCTTTTTCTATAAGTTTGTAATGTACGCGAACCGTATCGCCGACATGAAGTTCGACCTTTGTTTCATTTTCGCCATCTTTTCCGGTCCATACAATTGAGTTTGCCATAAGTAAGAGATATATTTTACCATCGTTTAGCCTCACAGACAAGGCCCGCCTTGAATGCCTCCATTACGATTTGTTTTCGGTGAGACAAGCAGCTACATATTCTACAAACAATGGGTGCGGATGCAACGGTGTAGAACGGTATTCAGGATGAAATTGCGTGCCTAAAAAGAACGGATGAGCGCTTTTGGGAAGCTCTACGATTTCCGCCAAATTCTCGACTGCTGAGCGCCCTGAAATGACCAAACCCTTATCTTCTAATTGCTTGGCGTACTCGTCGTTAAATTCGTATCGATGACGATGTCGCTCGCCCACCATATGCCGCTTTGGATCATCATAGCCATTATGGTTTAGATAACTTTCATCAGCCAAAGTACCTGGGGTGACCAAACATTCCCATCTTCCTAGTCTCATAGTACCTCCATAGGCACGTCGTTCCATTTGATCTTTCTGCGATGGAATAAGATGTATAACGTGATTTTTAGATTCTGGGTTCACTTCTACACTGTTTGCATCTGCTATCCCGCCTACGTGCCGTGCAAACTCAACCACGGCCAACTGCATACCGTAGCAAAGTCCGAGATATGGAACTTTGTTTTCTCTTGCGTATTGGATAGCGGTTATCATACCCTCTACTCCACGTGCACCCCACCCAATCGGTACAATCACCCCTGCAGTTCCTTTGAGCAATTTCTCCACCGATTCCCCTTTTTCAATTTTTTCCGAATTTACCCATCGGGTTTTTATCTGCACTCCTTGACTCCAGCCTGCATGATCTAAAGCATCCATAAGTGCCGCATAAGAATCTCGAAGCTCATAATCACCTGTAGCAAAATACTTTCCGACGATAGCGATTTCTACAGTTTTCTTTTTGCTTTCTGCTACCCCTGACAAGAAACTTTTCCATTCGGATAAATCTGCAGGATGATCTGGTAATCCAAGACTACCAAGCAATTTTTGTGCAAATTCCTGTTCTTCGAAGGTCACGGGAACTGCGTAGGGGGTTGCTTCATCGGGATTATTGATCACATGATCACCCTCGACGTTACAGAACATGGCCAGTCTTTCTCGGCGACGTTTATCGATGGGCTTCATACCTCGACAAACTATATAGTCAGGCTGAATTCCCATAGACTGCAAAAATTTCACAGACAACTGTGTCGGTTTCGTTTTTGGCTCACCCAGATGCTCTGGGGTTGGTAAATAACTTACATGAACATGCACCACTTGTGCCTTACGACTAATCTTCAGCACTCGTGACGCTTCATAATACAAAATATTTTGGTACTCTCCAGCGGTTCCACCTAGCTCAACTACGACGATATCTGCTTTATCTTTTTGTGCTGCCTCATCTATACGACGAATGATTTCGTCGGTCACATGAGGAATTGCTTCTACATCTTCCCCGTTGTATTCAAAATTTCGCTCTCGACGGATAACCTCCGAATAGATCTGCCCCATGGTGATAAAGTTATGGCGATGAACGTTTTTACCCAATATTTTCTCGTACGTACCCATATCCATATCCGCTTCAGTACCGTCATCGCATAAGTACGGATCGCCGTGTTCAATGGGATTGATTAGCCCTGAATCGATATTGAGATAGTTTTCACATTTGACTGGGGTAACTTTATAACCGCGTGCTTGGAGGAGATAACCGATCGAGGCTGCTGTAACGCCCTTTCCTAATCCTGACAAAACTCCACCAGAAACGAAGATGTACTTCGGCATGGTTTATGATAACGCATAAGTGTAGTCGTCGTCAACACTTTACGCTTTTCGCTTTTCGGGCGCACGTTTTGATTTCTTTTTCTTTTCAAAATGATTTTGAAATAGCGAATAAAATATATCTCCTTTTGTGATGACACCTACCACGATATCCTTGTCATCGAGCACGGGAAGTTGCGCTAAATTTCGCACAATCATACGAGAAAGCGCACGCATTATAAGCGTAGAATCCCGAGTAAAAATCACCGTTTTACTCATCAAGTCTCCTGCCTTTAACCCTTTCATATCATCCATACGAGCTTCCATAGCCTCAAAATCTCCAGCGGTTTCAAGGTTTTCCATAACGTCTTGATATTTAGGGTACAACGATTTCAATAAATCTTCTCTACTAATCAATCCAACAAGCTTATTCTTGCTATCAACCACAGGAAGAGAGTGTATACGTTTTACAAAAATTTTTTTCCAAATATCTTTAAAGGGGGTGTCGCGACTTACCGTTACAATTGTCTTGGACATGATTTCTGCGACAAGCATATGAAGTTTAGTCCTTTGAGAGAGTATACGCGCCAATTATTTTTTTTGTCAATGCCCGAAAGCTTAGTGCTGACCGGGGAATGGGGTAGATTTACGACGACGAGAAACTTTAAGCTCAAGTAACGACCGGCGAAGCGTGGAAAGTGCGACGGTAAGCTCTTCACCGGTCACTTTTCGTGCCACTAGCGCCTTGGCTGAATCCATGGCTTTCTTTATCTCCGATTCATTGAGCTCTGTAGCATGAACTGCGCGTGATACAAGAATGGTCGCGGTACCATCTTGGCGCACCTCCATAAATCCTCCCCCAATAGCCAAGAAAAATTCTTTTCCATCCTGTGTGATTTTCACTTCCCCTTCTGATAGAGAGGTAAACAGAGGTTCATGCTGCGCCAAAACACCGATCATACCGTTTGGTGTAGCAACAGAAATCTGATCCACATCTTCTGAGAATGCTTTTCGTTCTGGCGTGATAATATCCAAATGAAATTTCATAAAGCGCACTTACTTTACTTCATCGATTGTACCAATCATATAAAACGCTTGCTCCGGTTTACCATCATGCTTTCCGGCAAGGATTTCTTTAAATCCTCGAATCGTTTCTTCGATTGGTACATATTTACCAGGACGAGCAGTAAACGCTTCAGCCACGAACATTGGCTGTGTTAAGAATCGTTGAATCTTTCGTGCTCGAGATACGGTAAGCTTGTCATCTTCAGAAAGCTCTTCCATACCCAAGATAGCGATAATATCCTGAAGATCTTTGTATCGTTGTAGCACTCGCTGTACCCCACGCGCTACGTTGTAGTGCTCCTCCCCAACGACGAGTGGGTCCAAGATACGAGAGCTAGCGGTGAGTGGATCAACCGCAGGATACAATCCTTGCTCAGAAATAGATCGATCCAACGAAATCGTGGCATCCAAATGTGAGAATGTCACGACAGGGGCTGGATCTGTGTAATCGTCTGCAGGCACGTACACTGCCTGAACTGACGTAATGGAACCTTTCTTGGTCGAGGTGATGCGTTCTTGTAACGCACCCATTTCCTCAGCCAATGTCGGTTGATATCCCACGGCAGATGGGATACGTCCCAAAAGTGCAGATACTTCGCTTCCTGCCTGAGCAAACCGGAAAATATTATCGATAAAGAGCAATACATCTTGACCTTCTTCATCACGGAAATATTCGGCCATGGTAAGACCTGTGAGGGCTACTCGCAATCTACTTCCAGGTGGTTCGTTCATTTGTCCAAAGACAAGCGCTGTCTTGTCGATAACACCGGATTCGGTCATCTCTTTCCACAAGTCGTTTCCTTCACGAGATCGCTCTCCGACTCCCGCAAACACAGAAACTCCACCATGGACTTCTGCGATATTGTGAATAAATTCTTGGATAAGCACTGTTTTTCCGAGTCCTGCTCCCCCAAACAATCCCACTTTACCTCCCTTTACAACAGGGGCAACCAAATCGATAACCTTAATACCCGTCTCAAGCATTTCTCGTTTTGTACTTTGATCCTTCAATGGTGGAGCTTCACGATGGATAGGACTGACGCGCACTGAGCCAAGAGCAGGACCTTCGTCTATGGTTTCTCCCACTACGTTGAATATTCGACCCAATGTCTTTTTCCCAACTGGCACCGAAATTGGCGCCCCCGTTGGTGTCACTTCTTGTCCACGACTCAACCCATCTGTAGGACCAAGTGCTATGGTGCGCACGCGGTTATCACCCAAATGTTGCTCGACTTCAAGAATCAAAAGCTTAGAATCAGTAAAGTCGGTTGCTACGGTCAATGCTTCGTATAGTGCTGGCACAAATCCATCGGGAAACTGCACATCGATAACCACACCGAGCACTTGCACAATTGTGCCGATTGTTTGTTTGCCCTTCACTTCTTTTGCTTTCGCCATAAGATGCTCCTTCTTTTTTAAATTTCAACGGCAAGTCGCGCCGTCACCATATCGGTTATTTCGTAGGTGATTTTTTCTTGACGCGCCTTGTTGTATACCAATGTAAGTTCTTGCTGCAAATTTTTCGCGTTATCAGTAGCGTTATGCATCGCGATCATTTGCGCAGAGTATTCACTTGCTCGTGCTTGAAGCACAGCGTCTCGTATTTGATTCTCTATATAATGTGGAAGAAGTGCATCAAACACTTCCGCAACCGATGGCTCTATGACAAAATCGTATGCTTTTTCCTCTGATGCATCTACCGCTTGAGGCTCTAAAGACAATGGGAGCAATGCTTTTTTTCGAGGATTTTGTCTTACTACTGACAAAAACTCGTTGGATACTACATCTACCCCATCATACTGTCCAGAAATAAACTCTCGGGTCAACACATCCACAATAGCTGGCACGGTGTTTTCCCAAATAACACTATCAGAAAAATCTGCTTTCACAGTTTTTCCAAGTCTTGTAATAAAATCTGCACCTTTTTTTCCAAGAGTGATTACATCGTGCGATTTAATATCAGGATATTGTTGTAAAACGTATCGAAAAAGATTGGTGTTAAGTCCACCACACAAACCTTTATTGGTAGAAATAAGCAACATAAGTCGTTTACCAGTGGGCGCAGGCGTCATAAGCAATGGATGACTACGATAATCAGTGCGACGACTCAGTCGCATAACCATTTCATAAATTTTTCCGGCATACAGCTTTCCCGCGAGTGCTGCCACTTGTGCTTTTTTCATCTTGGCAGCCGCCACAAGCTCCATCGCCTTCGTAATTTGCGCGATGTTTTTTGATGTTTTTATGCGACCTTTAATGAGACGAATATTTGCCATAAAAAATAAGACTACTTAAACGACTTTTTAAATTCTTTGACTGCACTCTCCAATTCCTTTTCTACTTCAGGAGATAGCACTTTTTCTTTTGCTATAGCTGCAAGCGCTTTTTTGTGCCTATTTCCAAGCAATGAAAGAAATTGTTTTTCAAATTCCATCACTTTGGTAACTGGAACATCGTCGAGATATCCATTTGCACCAGCCCACATAATAGCAACTTGCTCAGACACAGAAAGTGGCTGATACTGGCCTTGTTTGAGAAGTTCCATCATGCGACTTCCTCGTTCGATCTGTTTCTTGGTTGTCTCATCCACGTCAGCCGCAAATTGTGCAAACGCTGCCAAATCTCGATATTGAGCCAAATCCAAACGCAGATTACCAGCCACTTTTTTCATAGCTTTAATCTGTGCTGATCCTCCCACACGAGATACAGAAAGTCCCACGTTTATAGCAGGACGCTGTCCAGCATTGAACAAATCTGACTCAAGATATAACTGTCCATCAGTGATAGAA
>JAGORV010000035.1 GCA_018062625.1 Candidatus Woesebacteria bacterium | reverse complement strand
CACCATTAACAGTTGACTACCCTTGATTTTAGCAAAATTTGAGGCAAAAGGGAATTAGCTGAGCATCTATTAAGCAAAAAATAACGCCCAGATCAGTATAAAACCATGCATATCATGCATAGTCGTAACCGACGGGCGTTACAGGTATATTTCAATCTACTTAAAGTTTATGCGTATTAACAGTTTGAACAGGATGCCGAGAACTCCGGATAAAATTATTGCTAATCCGAAATTCGAGATAAAGTATATGGCAAGACCATCGCCATATCCTGCTTTATGCAGGTTTTCTAAACCGTAAAATGGAACGCCAACAAGCATCACGTGCCAGAAGGCAACATAAAAACAGGTGATCAGCCACCACGTAACACTATCGTCTACTGATAGAACAGCTGCAGCAATAAGTAGCAGAATCCACGCTAATAGATTCAAAAAATCTTCGTCAACTATTTTTGTTGGCGAAATCAAATATGCCAAAATTGGTGCAACAGTGCAGATGATTAATCCGATAATCTTGAGTAAAATATTCTTTCTTCGTTCTCTTTCTCTTTGTTGTTTTTTCTGTAGCAATTGCATGGTATAAATCCTCTCTTTCTCATATATACATGGTTAAACACGACTGTTCGGCGTCTACCTAGGCAGTAGGCGACAAGCAGTCGGATTCAAAGTGAGAAGATTTTCAGATTGAAATATTTTAAAGTGCAAATGATTACAGCGCTTTTCGGGTCAGCTAGAGACTCGTAGCAGTGTAATCGGTTTAAAATTATACCGTACAGACCTGATGAAGTCGAATTATAGGTTAGGGGCTTTCCAGTCTGCTGTATAATGCATCTATGGGTTTGGAAAGATCTATTGAACGAAAAGCTCCTTGGTTTTCTGGCTTTTGGGCAGAATCCTTGGGATATATGAGAAAAGATCACTCTCTAGCCGAAGCGGCATTGGGAGTCGCTGGCATGTTAACGAAAGGTGAGGTTGCTGAGGCAGAGCGTATATATAGAACGCAAATTCAACCACAACTTTATAAACGTCGCGCAGGTAACTTTTCGGATGCCGAAACAGATTCGACGCAGTTGCGAGCTATGATCGCTTCGGGTACGTACCCAAGGAGTATGTGTGAGGAGATAGAGCGTAACCTCAAGTAAGCATCTAGCTACCCCAGTTTCGGGTATTTTATAGTATTTGATCCATTTCATCCTAGTTGACCGCCTATCCTTTCGGGTTTATTATGGTTTTATGTCTGAAGTAATAAACGAATCCGTCTCCGTAGCCCTCTGGAGTAATCAGGCAACTAAAACGATTTTGCCATACAGCGTGTACTGGCATGGGCGACGGTACCCGATCACCAAAGTGGGTTTTCATCACACTGTTCGGTTGGGGAGAGTGCTGACCCATATCTTTTCGGTTACCGATGGAAGTACGTTTTTCAAACTTATCTTTGATACCGAGACGCTTATGTGGACATTGGCTGAGGTTGAAACACAAAATTAACGAATTAACAAAGTAACCAATTAACGTATGGAATTTAACTCTGCACCTCCTGTGGTCATGCACGTGGACATAAATTCCTGTTTTGCGACTATCGAACAGCAAGCCAATCCCGCCCTGCGTGGCAAGCCTGTAGTGGTCGCAGCATATGTTACCGGTAATGGATGTATCCTTACCGCATCGGTCGAAGCCAAGCGTTTAGGAATTAAAACTGGAATGCCCGTGCGAGAAGGGCGATATATTTATCCGCGATTAGTTGTGTTGCCACCTGATCCAGACAAATATCGTGCAGTGAACAAGCAACTTACAGCACTACTTGCCTCATACACGTCGCATCTCAGTGTTGAATCGATTGATGAAATGGTTTTGTCTTTGGCAGATACGCCAGCGCTTACTACGCTTGTGACACAGGGATCTTCGTATCTGGACGCAATGAAAACAATTGCAACAGAGATGAAGGCGAGAATTCGTGCAGAGATAGGGGAGTGGATTACGGTATCTATCGGCATTGCCCCCAATCGATATTTAGCCAAAGTAGCTTCGGGACTTATGAAACCTGACGGATTGCGCTGGATAACGCGAGAAAATATCGTAGAAACATTGTCTACCATGCAACTTACCGATTTATGTGGGATCAAAGAGGGGAATGCTAGTCGGTTGCGAAGCGTAGGTATTTACTCTCCTATCTCATTTTACCAGTCCCCTTCTGAGACACTTAAGCGGGGATTGCGCTCTATTGTCGGACATCATTGGTATTTGCGACTCCACGGATGGGAAGATGGTGCGAGGTATACGTCGTTTGGTAATTCAGAAAGTTTTGATGCATCAGATGATGCAAATTATGAAGAGCCCAAGCAGAAAAGTTTTGGACAGTCGTACGCACTACCTGTCGCGTATGCACCCACTGATCCCAAGCTTTGGCAAATTTTGGCACAGCTTGTCATGAAAATGGCTAGACGCTTGCGTCAAGATGGGTGCTCGGCGCGGGGAGTGTCTGTTTCACTTCTGTTTGCAGATCACACGCATTGGCACACGCAGGAACTGCTATGCACTTCCCTATTTGCCGATAGTGATTTTTTTCAACACATGCAACGTATGCTTGCGGGGGCGCCAGATCGTGCTGTGCGAATATTAGCAATCACTTGCTACCGATTAGAAAAAGATTTATATAATCAGCAGTCTCTTCTTATGGAAGATAATCGAAAACAAAATCTTACAGTAGCATTGGATGCCGTACATGACCGGTTTGGTGCATTTGTAGTGACGACTGCACGGATGCTTGCTATGGAGAGGAAGGTGCTGGATCGTATAGCATTTGGAAAAGCGTCTTTGTGATCTATATTGCTTGACAAGTATTTATAGAACGGCGTATCGTATCTTTTGAGAGTCTAAATCAAGAGTGACGGCCAGAGTTCTCGCTCGATGATCCGTCCGACAACCGAGGAAATGAACCCACGGTGCCACAACGAGGTCCGATGAATTTCGGACATGATTTGCCAGAATAAGGAAAAATCCTGTCTGGCTTCCTATTGGGAAGCCTTTTTTTCTTCTTAGGGCGAGAAAGGATCTATATGATCAAAACAAGCTTTACTTCCGAGTCGGTTGCCAGTGGGCATCCAGATAAAATCTGCGATCAAATTTCAGATAGTATTGTGGACGCAGCGCTTGCTGCTGATCCCATGGCACGTGTTGCCGTCGAAACGCTGGTTACGACCAATCGTATAGTGCTTGCTGGAGAGGTAACGTGTAAAAAAAAGTTGGATTACGAAAAAATTGCCAGAAAAACTATAAAATCACTTGGGTATACCAAAAGTGCATATAACTTTTCCGATAAATCTCCTATTTCTATATATATCCATCAGCAATCGAAAGATATAGCGCAAGGCGTAGATGATGGTGGTGCTGGAGACCAAGGAATGATGTTTGGCTATGCGACGAACGAAACGCCAGAATACATGCCTATGCCTCTTATTTTGGCTCATCGACTCGTAGAGCGCATGGATACGTTGCGCGAGAACAAAACATTGCCTTATTTACGTCCAGATGGAAAGAGTGAAGTAAAGGTAAATTATGAAAATGGAAAGCCAGTTAGCATAGAACGTGTCGTTCTTGCTGTTCCGCATGATCCCAAAATTACCAATGCCAAACTCAAACATGCATTATATGAAAAAGTGGTAAAGCCAGTGTGTAAACAATATAAACTAGAAGCGCCGAAAGAAGCTGACATCATTGTCAATGGTACGGGGAAATGGGATATCGGTGGTCCAGCATCAGACACTGGTGTCACGGGAAGAAAAATTATCGTAGATACATATGGAGCGTTTGCGAGGCACGGTGGCGGGGCCTTTAGTGGAAAAGATCCGACCAAAGTAGATCGTAGTGGCGCTTATGCGGCTCGGTATATAGCAAAAAATATCGTGGCAAAGGGTTTAGCAGATAGGGCTGAGGTGCGTGTGGCGTATGTCATAGGACAGCGTGAACCTTTGGCCAAAAGTATCGAAACCTTCGGCACAGAAAAGAAATCACTGGCGCAGATCGAATCATACGCATGGTCACTCTTAGACCTATCTATGTCAGGAATTTTAGCAGGGCTGGATTTGCGTCGACCAATATATGCAAAGACTGCTCGATATGGGCACTTTGGCCATGATAGTTATCCATGGGAAAAAATAGTATAACGGTGGTGCTCCTGTGATGTAATAGCAACGTTTTGCTCATCGTGATAGTATTTGGGCAATGACACAGACACGACCACTTGCAGACATACTGCGCCCAAAGAAGCTTGATGATGTCATCGGGCAAACACATCTGGTAGGCCAAGATGGGATTGTTCGTAAATTTTTGCACTCAGACTTTTTGCCCTCCATGATTTTTTGGGGACCTCCTGGGTGTGGTAAAACTTCTCTTGCATATCTGTTGGCGACGCTAAGCAACGCAGAATTTGTCGCAAAATCAGCAGTCACGATGACACTTGCTGATCTTCGCGAAATCGTAAAACTTGCACAATCCAAGCTTGAGTCGGGTGGTGGGAATACAGTACTTTTTATCGATGAAATACATAGGTTTAACAAAGCTCAGCAAGATGCACTGCTTCCTCATGTAGAGAAGGGAACGGTTATCTTCATCGGGGCGACGACCGAAAATCCGTCATTCGAAGTCATATCCGCTCTTCTTTCTCGGTGTCGTGTATTGGTGTTAGCTCCTCATGGTGAGGCAGAACTTGCGCAAATTACCGATAAAGGTCTTTCCTATCTCAAACGCACTATGGAAAAAGATGCGCGAGCGTTTCTTTATGAAGTGGCAAATGGTGATGCAAGAGCGTTGTTAAATATACTTGAAATTGCTGCATCACTCACAAAAAAGAAAACGCTAACGATTGCTGATATCGAAACTGCAGCCCAGCGAAAAATGTTGCAGTACGATCAAAATGGTGAAGAGCATTTCAATACTATAAGTGCGTTCATAAAATCCATGCGAGCAAGTGATACTGACGCAGCGCTTTACTATTTGGCCCGCATGGTCGCATCAGGAGAAGATCCATTATTTATAGCGAGACGTATGGTGATATTTGCATCAGAAGATATAGGGATCGCCCAACCCACGGCACTGGTCGTTGCAAACGCTGTTTTTGATGCATGTAATAAAATCGGTTACCCTGAAGCCCAAATCAGTTTGGCACATGGCGTCACTTATCTTGCGCAAGCGAAAAAAGATCGCAGTGCACATGACGCATATTTTGCGGCTCTTGCTGATGTAAAAGCATTGGGAAATTTGCCGATTCCAATGATGATACGCAATGCACCGACGAAACTCATGAAAGGATTGGGCTACGGCCAAGGATATGAGAAATATACGAAGGATAGTTTGCTTCCAGAAAAAATAAAGAACAAAAAATATTTTATAAAACTTGATTCATAATGGATATTCAAATTGCTCGTGTGACGCATTTTTACGATAAAGTACACGTGGCAGTTATCGAAATTATCAGTCAACCATTGAGTGTTGGGGACACGATTCGTATACGAGGAGCGATCACAGATATTGTGCAGGTGGTGTCTATGTTGCAGGTAGAAAACAATCAAGTAACTATTGTGGAAGCCGGGGAGACCTGTGCACTGAGAGTAGAAAGTCCTGTAGAGATTGGTGACATGATATATTTACAGTCTAAGAAGCAACACATATGAAAACAGAAGTATCAGCGGGTGGGGTTATAGTTCGCAAACGCGAGGGATCGTGGGAAGTATTGCTCATTTGTGATCCAAAAGGAAAGTGGACATTTCCTAAAGGGCATTTGGAGGCAGATGAGTCCCATTTGGATACAGCAATTCGGGAGATCGGTGAAGAAGTAGGATTACATGATCTCACGTATCTAGCTGATCTTACACCTGTTGAATATCTTTTTACTCGTAATGGTTTAATAAAAAAAACTGTTCACTTTTTTTTGTTTACAACGCTTGGCGAAACGCCTCTTATCCCACAATTGGATGAAGGTATCACTGATGCCGTGTGGGTGTCTTTGGATGAAGCAGTAGGGCAAATAGGCTACCCTAAAACGAATAAACCTATCATTCAAGAGGTACTTACGCACCTTTCATCATCTATATGATTACGCTTATACACGGGGACATGATCGAAGCATCACGCGCAGAACTTACGCGGCTTAAAAAGGAATCTAAAGCACAAGAAGTACGATTACTCGATGGCAAGGGTTTAGATGAGGCGATTCTTACGCAAGCGTTGGAATCACAGTCTATGTTCGGTGGCGATACACTTATCATCATCGAGAACCTGTTTGGAAAATTAGGAAAAAAAGTCAAGTTGATTGAATCACTGTGTAGGCTTCTAGTTTCTGCGTCGTCTTCCGCCGACATCGTGCTTTGGGAAGACAAAGAAGTTGGAGTGATCGTACAGAAAAATTTGGGTAACGCTGTCGTAAAGCTATATAAAACCCCACAACTTCTTTTTCAGTTTCTGGATGGTATAAAACCGAAAGCGGCGGTGACGTTGTTGCCACTTTTTCAAAAACTTGTCACCTCGACGGTCCCAGAGATAGTGTTTGTCATGATTATACGTCGAGTGCGTCAGCTGATCCAACTCGCCGACGGAGTACAACCCGACGGATTGCAAGCATGGCAGGCGGGACGCTTGACAGCACAAGGGAGAGCCTTTACGATTGATAAACTTGTCGCTATGCATGCACAACTTGTCGCTATAGACATCGGCACAAAAACCGGCTCATCTCCATTTACGCTTGC
>JAGORV010000009.1 GCA_018062625.1 Candidatus Woesebacteria bacterium | reverse complement strand
ATCCATAAACATGGCGGTTCTTGCTTCTTTATACGGTGACACTCCTGCGGCCACTGGTATATACAAGCTATATGGATAGGATGAATTTCTTCCTGATTCCCAATAAATCACATCATCCCACATATCTAAAAATATTTGCTGGGCAGGCGTTGTAATTATTTTTATTGCTTGGGAATAATGAGAATATTTGGCATACTGACTTTCAAACTCTGCCAGCTTATCTACTTTTTCCCAAATAAATGCTTGGGGCGCGACAAACGCCCATAAAGAAAAAATGATAAATCCTATGGTTACAATCGTTTTAGTCTTATGTACGGTCATACTATTGATGACCAATGCACACGTCATACATGCCAAGCCGAACCACGGAAGCATATGAAATGCTTCAAAATACATGATCCCTGGTGCGACAGAACGGATCGCAGCAAGCCCAAGAATCCCAAATAAGAAAAAATATGGCGTGTAATTTTTGGTACTTCGAATCCCGAAATACATACCCAACCCAACAAATGCCATCATTCCGATTTGAATCAGACGAAAAAACGATTGCTTTCCGGATACAAATATTGCGACAGGATATCCAAAAGCATAAAGCAGGCTCTGAATATCAAAAGCCGACCCAGCCGCCCGTAAGTTTACTTCTATCACTTGTCGCGTATACTCTCCCAGCGGTATCCAAATATACGGAACAATACAAAAAAACAAACTTAATAGTACAGTTGTGTACACACGCCGATCTTTTCGCAACACCCATATAAACGTCACAAGAAGAGCAAACGCCACAGGCACATAGGGCTCTCGAGTCCAAAAAACTAGCGCTGCAGACAGTGGTACGAGATACCAATCTATTCCCCATGTTTTTTTCTTGTACAGAGCGCACCACGTAGCACTGAAAGCGTAAGCTAATGGATATACAATTACCGCTTCCCCTATAAACTGATACCCATACACATAAAATTTTGTTCCTTCGTAGAGAATTAGGAACAATAATGCTGGAACTCTAAACCTCCAAATCAAAAAAACTCCCATGATAAATGCATATACCATAAACGCTAATCTGTGATACAAAACAAGTGAGTATAAATTTGTAGGATGGGTCACCCACTGCACAGCCAAACTTGCGTATGCCATAATCGGCTGACGATTAAAAAATACTTCTGTATATAAAGCCTTTCCTGTGTTTAAAAAATATGCAGCGGTGTAGTTTATGCACTCATCTCCACACCCAAACACACCGAGCCTGTTATACAAACGATAAGAAGTTCCCAAGAAAACAAGGATGTAGAGACCAAAAAGTACAAAAAATACTAAATTTTTTTTCATAATCCCAAAATTCATTTATGGATCACCGAGAGGATTTGTTGGCATCCAAAACGACTGTCATAGCTCCATATAGCTTCTCTGATAATTTCGGCTGACTTGCGACAGATGGGTGCACGATATCTTGATAATCAGACACATCCAACCAGAAATAGGGGTCTATGTAGGCTACCTCGTACGATCGTGCTACTTCTTCTATCACACTGCTGTACATTCGAATTTGTCCTGCAGGGAAATCTTGCCTGCGCAATAACCCTAATACAATTATTGTAGACTTTGGTAATTTCGTTTTCATATCTGCAAGCATAGTAGAATAATTTTTTCTAAATGTATCAAGTGGCACGAGGTGACCTAGATCATTTGTTCCCATAAATACAACGACCACATCTGGAGAGAACTTTATAATATCAGCTTCGTATCGATCCAACGCTGAGTCCCATACGGGATCATTCGATACCAATGATCCAAAAATTCCAGCATTATGAAGTCGCATTCCTAATCTATCTGCCAATAGATACGAATAATTATTTTTTCCAAACGAACTTGTTATAGAATCTCCAATAACAGCAAGTGTTTTTGGAAGTTTTGAATTTGGCCGAAAAATTTTTGCATCGCGACTGACTATTATTTTTGATATTCCAATTTCACAAACACTCAGTGTACTTGCGCAAAAATGCTGTATCGTCACGCTATGTGTATTTGCTTGAAGCACTGGATCTATCGGAACAGTTAAACGAGCGTTTTGCAGAGGAGTAGTCATGGTGTAGATTTTTCCGTCTATATCTATGTCAATTCCCTGCGCATCTGGCTCGATATTTGGACTACTCACTTCGAAAGTGATCGTATCAGTATTTGTTACCATAAAGCTCATCTGACTTCCTCCGTATTTGGATATATATCGCGATATATCTCGTTGGGAATCGGCTATATGTGTCCATTCGGATGATTTCCAAAGGTTAGCATGAGTGATTACATTATTTTCTTTCGCACCCATTCTCCAGATAATCCACGTGCAAAGACCCAACACAAAAATTGCAAGAAACACAACTCGCCGTCCTGCGCCAGCACGAAACGGTCGTAAATATCCAAAAAGCAACAATAGCAAGAGTACTACCCCAGAAACCCATAGCCCAATATGGAGATATTTTTCGTTCGAGTAATATACCGTTACATCACTCGTTACTGTTGAAGTGAGCAAAAAGCTATTGAGTCCTTCTTTTGTTTTTTCACTACTGATCACTTTCTGGCCGTCCCACATTTGCCAACTTGGATCAAAACTCTCCGAAAATATTACTGTGAGCGGTCGCTTGAGTGTCGATATGGTGAGTTGATATTGAGCAGGATTGTTGCGCCTAGATGTATAAGACTGATAATCACCGTTGTGCAATACCGTGTAAAAATGATCGCTAGGTCGAGAATACTCATACACAGTCAAATTCACAAAATCTTTATATTTTGTTAAATATGGCAATTTATCTAACTCGCGGACTGCATAATTTCGCTTTTCTGCATCATACTTTCTGTCGGTCAGAAAAATCTCTTCTGTCGAATCATGCGGAACCACTATGTACTTTACCGCTAGATCTTTCAAATGTTTTTCGGTCGCGGGATCAGCAAATGCGTCAACGATTGTTTTTGGCTCTGTAGATTTAAATACATCTCGCGCATCGATAATTGGGTGATTCTCTGATTGAAAAACAAATCGATGTCTCCATGGGACTACCAAAATACGACTAAACGTATTCTGAGAAGATACTACTTTTTCTAAATCAAAATATTCAGCGGGAACTGTGGTACGGGCAAATGTACCCTTCACCTCACCACGTATAAACGGTACCAAGGTAATCCCCCAAAATACTACATATATAAACGGAATAACCCAAATATACTGTGTGTATTTTTTAAATGATTTTTTTATCCATTCCATAGCAAGCTGGCATGAATATGGAAATAACACAGCATATGCAAGCACTATCAGGAGATAAAATTTTGTGGGATCTCGAAATCCATTAAACAATGGGATATGGACGAACATCCACTCATATACATTTCCAAATGGTGGCTTGACCCCTTTTGCCAAGAATGCTCCCACCAGTCCCAAGATAAAAAAGTATCGAATAGCAGGATTCATCACATCTTTTTTATCTCGAAGGATCATTGATCCATATACTAAGATTGGAATCAGAAGAAATTCTGGACGCATAAAATGCGTAAATCCAAAAATATTTTCTGGCCAATTAGGATGCAGCAAAGCAAGCGTTTTAGAAAACTCAGCCCAACTCAAAAACGCTAACCACCCTGGGTCTCCGTACCCCGCTGGTAACCCAAATGAACGAGCGAAAAATGAAGGCAACAGCCAAAAACTATGAACACCTGCGACAACCAATACTGGGATCGCAAAAAATCGTATGGTCTCCCACCACTTTTTGGACGGAATTACAAATAACCCATACATAAATAATGCGCTAAACAGTAAAAAGCTAAATCGCAAATCAAATAATATAAGCAATGCAGAAGACGCAACAAATAATCCTTTTATTCGATTCACAAAACTATAAAATACAAGGGGAACAAATGCATAGGCGATCATAAGCCCCATTTGACCGCCACCTGCAAGCATGAGGATATAGGTGTTAGTCATGTATACCAACACACCTACACATGCAAGCATCGTGTTTTTGAGATACTGTCGAGCAAACAAGTATGATGAAATTGTTCCAACGATAAGAAAAGGCCAGTAATACAAGATCCTATATGCCCAGTGCCATGGTATGTGTAGCGTAAGTACAAGCAATCGAATTCCTATGTGAAGATATGCATCGAGGTTAAGGCTCCCCTGTGTCGTACCTCCCATCCCACCTCCAAACACACCGGACCAAAGATTCGGGAACCAATCAAAGTCTCCTATTCGTTGCGCATACAGATAGGAAAAATCTGGAGCACTCAGAAGTGCATTGGTAAACCAATTACGAAATATGTATACGATAAACAAACCTACAATACCAAAGAGTAAGCGAGAAGAAATGGTCTTCATGTTCTGTATCGTATATGCTTGGCGGGATTTCCCGCAACCACCTCATACGGCTTAATGTTTTTTGTAACCACCGATCCGGCCCCAATGACTGCCCCCCGCCCAATAGTGACGCCTTTAAGGATGCATACATGCGTGCCAATCCAAACATCATCTTCTATCACCACTAGATTTCTTTCAAATCCTTGCTGGTCTATATGTGTTTTCTTTGACCTGAATGCATGATTGAAGTCCGTGATGAAGCTATACGCGGCAATCATGACATTATTGCCAATAGTTATAGATTTTTGTGCGGTGATGAAGCAGTGATCATCTACCAAAACATTTTTGCCTATAACAATTTTTCCATCAAATCCTGCGTCTACTCTGGTATGTTTGCCAAACCGACTATTCTTCTCAACGGTGATGTGATTCTTCTTGCTTTGGAAAAATTGATTGGCTCCTCCGAGATATAAACTGCTGTCAAATGCATATCCTCGACCTCGAAACCACGAAACTGTCGCATATGACCGTAATAACCCTACAACTAACAGACACGTTCGCGTAAGGACTTCCACTATACCTTTATCTTGTATTGCCTCGAAGAGTGATTTCATGAGTTAGATCGAATCTTATTTATATTTGCGATACATATGTACCCGATTCCAAGATATAAAAAATTAGACAATTCATCAACAAAAAGTTCATATCCCGAAAGAGTGCCAAAAAGTGCAACTGCAAACCCAACCATGACGATGGATGTCATCATTGGCAACCGTATAGAAAACAGCTTTATTGCAATGCACACCATGACCAAATGATAGAGAAATGGAGTGAGTAGCAAATTTATGTATGGCACACGCGTATATAAACCAATCAAATACCAGAGCACTATAAACACTTCAAATTCAAAAATATGCGCTACTACATATCTCCAAGATAGAGATGCATAGTAAGTCTGCACTGCCATAACACGCGCTTTCCAAGCATTCCAATAGTGTTCCATATCAATTTTTTCTTCGATATATTCGCATAAGAAACAATATAACTATTCCAATCCCCACCCCTGAGACCAATAATCCTTTATAAAATAGCGTTTGAGGATAAAATTCTAGTATAAGTTGATCTGCTGGTTTTTCGCGCAAATACCATGCATTGGCATACCCAAATATTTCCATATGGGACTTCGTATCTACACCTTGAGAATTCCATGAGGTAAGCGTCTTCCAAAAGGTACCAGATGTATCTCTCCTGCTTAAACGCCACGCAGGATTGTAATTTTCATTGAATACTAAAATCATTGGGAACGTGGCGCGAGATAAGTCGACCAGATATTTTGTCTGATCAATTCTTGTATATTTCACATCCTCTATCGGTGCTGCTTGCACTTCATTCTCACTTATATAAATCGACGGTTTACGCTCATTAGTCACAGATAGCACCTGAGCAAGCGGCACCTCTATATCACCTTTTGGCACACAGAGGTATATAGATGCACCAGTATCTCCGTCTGTTCCGGAAAAATATAAATGCTGTGTAAGTAAACTTTCTCTATCGAAATTAAAGGCAAAGTGAGGAAGCATTGGAGAGTCAGTGCTTTTGTTTTCTGATTGATTATTTTTTTGTCTTCGAAGAAAGATCTGTGCATTTGGCGATAACGATCGTACATTACTCAACTCAATGATGTACCTATTTTGCCAAGAATATCCAGATACGCTAGCGACTTGGCATGACCGAGCAATGCTATCTATAGTGACGGGTGCAGATTGTGACTCAGAAAACAACGACAGCAATTGCGGAAATTCCACATAAATAACATCGTCTTGTTTTAACGAAAATACTCCTAAATCTATCCGACCATTCTGAATCGTTTGTGTCACGCTACGAATTACTTCCCCAACTCGAATAGTTATGGGGAGTATCGGTTGACCTTGAGCGTTGTGAGGCAGAGCGCTTGCATCCATGAACATAATCCCATTCTGAACACTCTGTGTCACTCGATACGACATGGTATTTGCATACGGCGAAACATATTCGTCTAGATATATACGCATTTTACCCAAAATATCCTCAATCGGTTTTAAAATATTCTCCGCGACATTTCCATGGGAAAGCGTAATTTTGCGAATATATGCCTGCTCAGCTGTTACATACGCAGATACTTTTGATACCACTTCACTATCAATAAGCACACCTCGATCTTGAGTCATCTGAGCAAATATATTATTCCACAACGTTTTAATCTCAAGCACTGTAACATCCGTCACATTTCCATATTTGCCTTGCTGAATCAGACTTTGAATTTCAGCCAGTCGCTTTAGCGTAAAACCTAAATCGGAAGAAATTCGTGACAAGCTCGATTGTGACCCAGAGCCAGATGCTCGTCGCTCTTTCCAACGCTTTATAGGGTAAAAGATCGATCCAGGTAGAACATTTGTATACTGTGGCAAAATTTCTGGTGGCATTTCATGAAATGCACAGGACATGCATGGTAATGCGATAATTCGATTTTGTAACGGCAATGTACTAAACTCTGGATTTCGTGTAGATTTTCCGATTATTTCTGATAGCATAAAATTGTTTGACCTAGCTAATAGTGGCGCGACAATGTCTTTTGGACTTCCTTCAAATGCGGTAACCGACGGTAACGCATAAATTTTTTGCTTCACATATGTAGGATTTTGATATACGCTCCATTGCCCTCCCTGCCACACGAGAGGAAATCGCAAACTACCCAAAACTCGGGTATATAGTGAAGGTGCTTCTGATGGCATGTCATCACTTTTATATGAAACATCTTGTGCCAACAACACGTGACGTATCCCAAAAAGGCTAGATATCTGATCCACAAGTACGCCATTTGTTGACATATCGTCTGCGAGTCGATTAAACAAAGTAAATTGTCCCTCGTTTAGATAATATGAGTGTTGGACAAATGATTTAGGAGTGATGAGGTTAAATGGACTATATAAACTAAAATAATTCCAATTAAACAACGCCGCTTTCCACGTTGAATTAAATCGTGGTAATACAAGTGTTCTCCCTTCGTCATCAAAATTAGTCGAAGACCAACGATCATATGACTCTACATATGCGGGCACCGTAATCAATGTAGATAATGATTTCGTATAAAAGAAAAATCCTCGTCCAAAAAACGGATAGTGATAGATAAACACCACAACGCAAACAATCCCTATACACATCGCGTACACAAATCGTTTAAATTTTGGATTAGAAACACGTGTATCTATTGTGCTTGAGATGAAATAATTTATGGTGTAAGAAATTAAAATAGCAAATGCCACAAGCAACGCAGGAATAAATTTGTACTGTGCAGACCGAAATACCACAAAACCTGGCACATATAATATAAAAAGTGAATATAACCAACCGGTGGGCGGATGTGACCCAGCTGCGAAAAATACTCCAAATAATGACAGTAAAACAAAATAATATACAAGCTTTTTTTGTTCAATAGTTTTCGATATCAGTAACGTAAGAAATGCCAAAGGGGCAAAAAGCATGCTCAAAAATATAAACGGAGTTTTAGTCAGGATTTGATTCGCATATGTATGATACGGATTGTTGTACCAATCGGGAAATCCTTGTAAACGAAAGAGATGTGCGATGCTGGTGTAGATACTCACCGAATCAGTCCATTTCAAAACTACCGCCTTACCACCAACTGCGGCAAGAGTACTGTAATACGTCGTTATGACATAATAACCAAACGGCAAAATCCAATAGGCATTCAACAGCAAGCTAAACCCTAGCGCGACTCCTACAAATATCATCACTCGAAGTATCAATTCTTTTCGTCGTTCTTTTTTTTCAATCAACACAAAATACATGCACGCCAAAGTCACTGCTAACAATAACCCTCCAAACAACGGAATGCTCAATCCACCACCGCCATTAAAAATGAATAAGAGTATTGCCCAATATATTCCAAAACGGAATGCTGGGTACTTACCACGGCACACACCAAGCAACACCATGATAGATAATGGAAGCACAGTATAAGCAGAAAACGTCGTTGCAGCAGCATATCGCCACAAAGCTAACAAATAATAATTAAACACATACAATACGGCGGATAAGAGAGGAAACCAACGATAAGGAATATCGTCTTTTATAGATTTTGCCAAACAATACATTGCAATCTGCATGACAAAAAACCAAAAAATAAATGTCACTTTTTCAGAATCAGCGACACTTAAGCCGATGGCACGAGCCGCGGCCTGAATAGATAAAATAGGAATCACACTTATACTCGTAGTATTGTCGACACCAAAGCTATCCTGACTATTCCATGTGAAAAATCGATTCTTATATGCCTCTAAAACATTTATGGGGTATCCGGAATCATGCCCAGTCAATATTTGACCTTTTGGAATCCAAAGTAACGGAATAAGCGACAGCGTCGCCATCAAGAATATATCCACGATCAACGTTCGTGATATAAATCGAAATTTAGAATTAAATAGTGTCCAAATCATACTGCTGTACCCTCATGCACTGGCTCATCGCTCCATTCAAAATCAATGTTGCATTTGCTCAAACGCATAAGAAAACTGATGATCCCATGTATTTGTTTTTGCAATCGTTATGGCACACTGCCGCATTTTTACAAATACACGCTTATTGTTCAATATTGCGTTTATAGCTTTTGCAAAACTTTTTTCATCGTCACCTGTCACAATCGCTGCCCCTTTGGCCTCTACGTCTCTGGCAATCGGTGGCACACGGGAGCTTACAATAGGTAATCCCGAAGCACAATACGCACGAATTTTTCCTGCGTCTCCATAAAATCGAGGTGAGCCCGCCACCGCTCGATACGGCGCAACCGCTACAGCACACTTGCGCATGATGGCGGACATGGCTTTTGCACTCGGCACAAATCCATGAAATATAACTGAGGATTCTTGATGATGCTCCCGTACTATCGGCAAAAGCCATGCAGAGGATGCGGTAGTGCCCCCGATAATATGAAGTGTCGCATCAGGAATATTTTTTCTAACAATAGCTAGCGCACGAATTGCCACATCGGGACCATTCTCAGGGCCCAACGTTCCCATAAACACGAGTGCGTGAGGATCTATCTTAGATAGAGGGTTTTGTTTAATTTGCTCCGGAAACAATCCATTTGCTACATGTATGACCGGAGCCGAAGCATGTAAACGTAGTCCTGCTTTAATTCGAGCGGGATGAATTGCCCGAGATACATCCCAAATATAGTCAGCGTTTTTTGCGCTATATCGATCTAACCATAAATACAACTGATTAAACCACCAATGTTTATATCGGGATGGAGAATAATCTGATACATAATATACAACGTGCTTGACCATCCCCATTCTGCGTAGCAATATACCCACACATGCATTCACACTTTCAAGGCCAATAAAATAATCAAACACCTTACGATCTCGAAGTACCCAATCTATGATGGAAATAAAATCTCTCACCTTAAAAATAACATGGGTACCTGTGTAATTTTTAAATTTCAAAAATGGCCAAAGCACATAGAACAATATAGACGGTTTGAACGGTTGAAATTTTTTTGAGTGTTCTGTGTATACCTCAATTTTATGAAACACGTCTTCACTCCCTGGAGCTAACTGATCTATAAGTACCAAACGACGTATTCGAGGCACCAAAAAATCTCGCAATGGTTCTACGCTACCGTTGGTAGGCATTCTCTTGCCCCCTGTCCACAATGAAAATGTGGCGAATAATACTGAGGAATCAGAAGATAAAAAATTATTTTTTACGACCATTGGAAAGTATATTTCTAGCTTGATCTACCATCAACTGTACGCCGTCTTTTATTTCAATGCTAGGCAGCCAGTGTGGGATTCTTCCACGATTTGGTGACCCAACTGGGTCATGGCCTGTTTTGTTTCCAGTGATTACTTTTGCTCCCGTTATCCTAGCTATCATATTTGCTATGTCAATAATCTGAATCCATTCGTAACTACTCGCGTCATAGACTGTCTTTCGTAAGCCTGAAGAATTCAGAGCCATATGAAATGCATGTGATAAATCAGTAATATGTGTGAATTGTCTCCATTCTTGGCCGTTGGTCATCATTTTTATTTTTTTGGTTTTAAGCGCCTGATAAATGAAATCTGAAATCACATGACTTTTTATATCTTCGCCTTCCATATATCCGTATGCATTCCACACCCTCACACAAACACCTCCCAGAAGCTCAGTCCAAACTTCTCCCAATCGTTTTGTAACTCCATATACCGTATCGACCTCTTCAGATAGCTGACTCGATACAAATAAAAATTTCTTTTTTGCTTTACCTACCTGTGCAAAAATATTTTTCATCAACTGCAAATTCCAATCAAGTTGATTTTGTTGTAATTTGGGCTCGTAAAGATATTTAGACCCTCCGACATCCCACGCTAAAAAATACACACAGTCAACACCCTTAAGTGGAAGTGTTGCAAATCTCGCATCTTCTTTTTTGTCTTTTTTGATATCAAAATGAATCACTTTTTCACCAAGTGATTCGAGGTATTTACAAAATGGCACTCCGATAAAACCCTCTGAGCCAATGACTAAATTTGTTTTCATGAGATAGTAGTAGATAAATATTTATTTATCTTTGCGGTTGGCTTTGACTTGGTCGTTTATCCACGTATATGTCTTTGTGAGTCCATCCAAAAGCTTGCTGGTTGGCTTCCATTTGAGTTCTTTCCATATGAGCTTATTATCTGATGAACGTCCACGCACCCCCAATGGACCTTTGATATGCTTTACACTCACTTTCTTTCCTGCGATTTTCATGACCATATCTGCAAGGGTGTTAATGCTGACCATTTCCTCGGATCCTATGTTTACTGGACCTGTTACTTTGCTTTTCATCAATCTACGTACTCCTTCGAGACATTCATCCACGTAAAGATACGAACGAGTCTGTTTGCCATCTCCCCACATTTCTATGGTTCCACGATCTTTAGCTTGTGCGATTTTGCGACAAATTGCTGCTGGAGATTTTTCTTTACCGTTATTCCAACTGCCTTCTGGCCCAAATATGTTATGAAATCGTGCGATATGTACCTCCATGCCATAATTTCTTTTGTATGACAGGTACATACGTTCACTAAACAACTTTTCCCAACCATACTCACTATCAGGGGCAGCGGGATATGCAGAACTTTCTGCACAATTGGGATTATTAGGATCAGTTTGGTTATGCGCTGGGTAAATACATGCAGAAGAGGAAAAAAATATTTTTTTAATTTTTGCGATACGCCCAAAATGAAGAATGTTCAAATTGATCTGCGCTGAGTTATGCATAACATCAGCATCGTGCTCGCCGGAAAATATGTACCCCGCTCCCCCCATGTCTGCGGCAAGCTGATACACTTCATCAAATTTTTTATTCAATACTTTTTGACAAACTTTTGGATCCCTAAGATCTCCTACGATAAATTCATCTGCGACAGATTTAGAATATTCAGGTTTTTTTACATCCACTCCACGAACCCAATACCCCTCTTTTTTCAAACGTCTCACCAAATGGCTACCGATAAAACCACCAGCTCCGCACACCAACGCAAATTTTTTATTATTTTTTGTAGTCATAAAAATATTGTACGACTGAATAATACTACGTGATTTAACGCGACTCGTCAATGAAATACCCGTTATTTCGATATACGTCGAACTGGTACCCCAGCATAAATACCGGACTTGAGAATGTCTTTTACCACCACTGCATTTGCCCCTATCGTGACGTTGTTTGCTATTCGCAACGTTCCTTTGGCAATGATTTTGGCACCTGCACCAATTTGAACGTTATGACCTATACGTATATCAAAATCATTCGTCTCAAACCCTGTTCCAATGGTTACTTGCCCCATTATAGATGCATTTTTTCCAATAATAGTATTATTTGTGATCACGACAGAACGATTATGTAAAAATAAGCCTCCAGCTATATTCACTTCAGGTTCAATGTGATAGTCGAAAATATAATACGTGATAAAAAAATATAATGGATAGACGATAATACCGATCATTCGAATCAAAAAATTTTCATGATGCAACAAGAAACGAATGCAGCGATACCAAATAGAAAAACTCATGCCAGGATTATGAAAATACTTCATTAAAAAAATAAAGACCGAGCGATTTCCGATCCCTGTATATCGCGCAAAATCCTCACGCATCATCTGTACAGTAGAATTCCAGCTCAGTGAATTTTGCATACCTCGTATTTATACTTTTTTATACACTGCATGAAATCTAGTGGCATATCTCTCATCGTGATCATAAGAGTCCAAAAGATATCCACCCACATTTGTTAGAAAGAATATAAACGGCGACAATGGGAACAGGATACACTTCACAAGAATTGGTCCTTCCATAATTTTACGAATCACATATTGATTCGTGGCTGCGGCTATCGTTGTACCGAAATACGATTCTGTTGTTATAGAAACTTTTTGTAATTTATATTTTTTCCCTAAATTTATAAGACAAGACTTTGTATACCTGAAATAATCAAATCCTGTACCCTCACTGTGCTCACGATACATGTATGGAACAGAGATCACACAGTGACCACCACGTTTTAACACTCTTGAAGCTTCTTTAAAAAATTGTTCTGGTTCGGATATATGCTCGAGCACCTCATAAGCACAATATGTGTCAAACGAAGAAGATTTATATTTTATATTCAATGCGTCGCATACATCATCAATAGAGGTTGCTGATTTGGATTTACCAAACAAATAACGAGACACGACCCCAAGCATGCTCGTTCGTTTATTAAAATTCTCAAAAATTTCATCCCATGAGCTGTGGTCTGTCGCGAGATATGAGGTAATTTTCTTTCCTCTCACCTCTAACACATGTGCTTTTCTCTCTCCGTTACCACATCCTACTTCCAATACTTTTCCTTTGAAATATTTATATTGACGCTCATCCCCTTGCTTTAACTTCAAAAATTCTAGCCAGTGTGGATAAAACGGTGTTCCAGAAATTGCAAATTGTAATATGTTCATAATATAAAAAAAGATTCTAACAACCGAAATCCTACACGCTTTGGGCCACTCGATCAATACCCTTATCCAAAGTCCACAATGGTGACCACCCTAATTCTTCTCGCAAAAGACTATTGTCTGCGGTTAATTTACGTATTGATTCCTTATTTTCCTTCAAAAATTTAAGTGCAGCGTTCGGATTTACCCGTGTAATAATTTTTGCTGCCAACTGCCGCACAGTCAATAATTCTTGTGTCGATAAATTATATGTTTTATTACGTTTATTCTGAAGAATAACTTCCATGATGGCGCGTACTGCATCATCGACATAGATAAAGTCTCGAATTTGCTCACCATCACCAGTTATATGAACCACGTTTTGTTGCTTGGCGCTTGATATCATACTGTAGATTACGCCTGCCGTAGCGCCTAGCCCATACACATTTGTAGGCCGAAATACTACATATGGTAATTTATGAGTTTCAGAAAAATATCGGATGACTTCTTCTCCTAATAATTTTGAAAGGCCATAGGTCGTATCTGGCGCTAATGATTTTTCTTCGGTTGGAGGTATCATGCATGCGCCATACGCTGCTGCAGCCGAAATATGGATAAATTGTTTTATACTTGTATAATCTACCGCGGCACAAATCGTAGACAGTACATCAACGTTCGTAGCCACTTGAGTCGAAAATGGTTTTGGAAATCTTCCGATAAAGTTTATGACAACCTCAGCATCCCGCAAAGCTCTTGAAAGACTATTGATAGTAAATGATGGCACGTGAACATTTTCGCATCCGGCAAGCGCGCTTAGCTCCTCTCGGACTATCACACGGGGTGTTATCTTTCGCGAAATCAACTGATGTATAAAATTTCTTCCTATAAATCCAGAGGATCCAAGTACTGCTATCTTCATTTATCAAGCCAACCTTCCTTCAGCAGAAGCCCTCGTAGCTCGTCTTTTGAAATTCGCTCGGTGGTATTGGAGGCATATACAATGGGTTTTATTTTTTTATATGATGCATATTTTTTTTCTACAGCACCGAGTGGAATTTGCGGCAATATAACATAGTAACCTCCCATATCCACGGTTCGAAGCGATTCCACTTCACTCACCAAGGTCTCATGAATTTTTTCACCAGGTCTTGTACCGATATTTTTTATAATTCGTTTTTTTACCGGCGTCTTTTCATACATGATATCTATGAGATCTTGTACAGTGTGAGCAGGCATTTTTTTAACATATACCTCCCCACCCACTCCATCAGTAAGTGCTTTAAACACCAAATCGACGCTATCCTCAAGTGTCATAATAAACCGTGTCATTTGAGGATTTGTGACCGTCAATGGTTTACCCGCGTCAAGAATAGATCGAAATAATGGAATCACTGATCCACGAGAACCCAACACGTTTCCATATCTTGTAGATATAAATACTGTTCCGCCTTTTTCTTGATAGAGGTTTGCGGTGGTTATAAGTCTCTCCTGTAGGGCTTTGGCCATACCATAGGCATTTATGGGCTCTACTGCCTTATCCGTTGAAAGTGCAACAACACGACTAACACCTTCTTCTCGAGCAGCTTCAATAATATTTTGAGCGCCAATGATGTTGGTCAGTACTCCTTCCCACACATTCAACTCTACCTGAGGGACCCATTTTAGCGCGGCTGCGTGGATAATATAGTCTACGCCACGTACAGCATTTCGCACACTCATTTTGTCACGAACATCTCCGAGCATGAAACGCACTCGTTTATCGGCGAGCTCTAACTCCATGGCTCCTTGTTTATTTTCGTCGCGACTAAATACAACAATTTCTTTAGGAGAAAAATGCAGTAAGCGTTTCACGAACATTTTTCCAAATGATCCCGTGCCGCCTGTGACAAGTATTCGTTTACCGGTAACTGTAGCTTTTGTCATGATGCTATTCTATAGATTGACCCCTAACTTTGAAAGAGGGACCTTTAACATACGCGCCGTATCATACGCTAATGCTGCTTTTTTTGCGTTTCGTGCATAGGTTGTATAATTTTTTTTATTCCATATAACTTCAAGCGCTCGAATAAAACTATCTGCCGTAGCAGAAACAATCTTGCCACAATCGAATTCACGGATTATATCGGATGTGCTGACAACTTTGGTAGTTACAACTGGCAATCCGCAAGCTAAATATTCGCGAATTTTCATAGAGTCTCCAAACTCTGTCCAACTCGATTGTCTGGTATAAGGCGCCAGCCCAATGCCACTTTTCAGCAATAATTTTAATACTGTTTTATGATCTTGCGATCCAAACAGCTTGATATGCCCAGAGACGACATATGGCTCAATCTTCTGCATAAACAATTGAGAGAAATGAAGTTCGCCCACGACACACAGTCTGGCGTCAGGATATTTCTTGATTATCTTAGGTAAGGCTCGAAGCAACATCTCGTAATCCAATGTACTGATAGATGTGCCCACAATAATCATATCGTGTGTATTTTTCTTTTGCCCAACACGCTTCGAGGGTATTTGATCAAGCAATGGTGTATTTGGTATAAAGAAATTTTTGCCTTCCGGCACACCTTGCGTATTTCTGAGTTCATATATTTTTGTCGAAACATTCCAAACTTGATCTGCATTATGCAAAACAAATTTATCTATCGCGTGATACACATGGTTTGCAAATTTATTCTCAAATCGCATATGCGCGTAGTCAGCCGTATAGTACACAACTGAGTTGATGTTTTTGTACAAACGCTTTGCCAATATTCCAAATAATGCATTGAGAGGATCAATCCCTATATAGACACCGATGGATTCAAAAGAATGAGTGTAAGCCAAAACAGTTACTAATTCATGCCACGACTTATTGGTAAGTGATGTAGAGGTAGGCTTCGAGATATATTTTCGAGAAAATTTTCCTGCCAATTCTTTTTCCACACGAATAGCAGCACCTCCATATATAGGCAACTGAATTCTAACCCAAGGAATTTTACTTTTGTGAAATAATTTTGGTAGAGATGAGCCGGTACCGTGCACAGACGTCCCATCGGAATTTAAAAGAGAATGCACGGCGATAAGAATAGGAGGTATTTTTTTCATTTTTTGGCTAATTTCTTTTGAGCTTTATACCAATTGATCGTTTCTTGTAATCCCAAAGCCAATTTTTTCCTAGGCTTCCACCCTAATATACGCTTCGCTTTCTTCCAACTCACCTGCTGTATACTCACTTCATTTTCACGAGCACTCTGAACTTTTTTTATTGGCTTTACGTGTCTAGCAAGCAGAGCGATGAGCTTAATCAATTCCCCTGCCGAAATAGGCTTACTTGTCCCAAAATTAAATATTCGATTCTTTTCCATCTGTGTATCGTTTATTCTCGCAAGTAAATCGTACGCACGAATTGCGTCATCTATATGTAAATAATCTCGCTGTGCCTTTCCACCCCACATGGTAAGTTCCGCTCCAGAAATTATAGTTTGAATCGTTTTAGGAATAATTCGACTACTGTTTTTATCGCCGGGCCCATATACATTCACAAATCGAGGTATCAACACAGGTAATCCATATGTATCCGCATATGACTGAGCGATCAAATCAGCTGCTGTTTTTGATGTCTCATATGGACGTGATGGTCGTGCTGGATGATCTTCTGTAAATGGACTCTGTGAATCCCCATACACATGCACAGTAGATGCCATGATAACCCGTTGAATATGTTTCAGACGACAAAGCTCTAGAATGTTTAAGGTATTCGAGATGTTGTTATCAAATGTTTCATATGGAAAATCCTGACCCTTTTCTACTAACGCTTCGCTGGCGAGGTGAAAACATACTTGTGGTCGAAATGTACTAAATACTTTTTCTAATGCGCGAAAATTTGATACGTCCACTTTTTTTTCAAATTTTTTATTTTTTGGGTGTCTCGATATACCTAGCACGTGTGCGCCTTTGCTTTTTAAAAATTTAAGTAAATGTGATCCTATAAATCCTCCGGAACCGGTGATAAGTACTCGCTTATTTTTCCATGAAGATATTTGCATACGTAGCGATTCGTCGCTGTATTATGGCAAAACCGTAGAGAATTACAAGACTTGCACACATAATTGGGTTTATAAACCACGCTACATCTCGCACACGCATATATCCTCGAATAGAATCCGCGAGCGGCACAACAAACGTCAAGCTCAAAAAAACAAAACGAATAGTGCTCCACAAATCTCCCTTTTCATACAGACTATATCGGCGTCGACTCATGGTACCGAAATGATATTTTTCCATAAACAATTTTCTTCGATATAGATAGTCATATATACCCCGCTCGTCTGTTTTATGATGCAGAGAATCTTGTATAAATGCGTAGCGAGTAAATCCTTTACGAATCAAATCTACATTTACATCTATGTGGAAAAAGTCATCAGGAGAAATCTTAGCGTGTGCAAAAAGTATCTGTTTTCGAACTAAAAAACCATTTGATCCAAGTGTCGGTATATGTTTTTTAGAAAAATCTACAAGAAAATATCCAGATTTTTCCCTCACGCGTGCTTTTCGAAATACACCATATTGAGCTGGATTTGTATAAAAATGCGCAAGCCTATCTGCTTTTCCTACATAATATGCAAATATATCATTTGCCCCAAAAAGGGAGAAATATCTGCCAATCATAGAATCGTTTGAATCGTAGGTATAATACATGGTTTCCACTCCTACGACTTTTGGCTCATCTCGAAGCGGCTGTACCATAGCGTCTAACCACGAGGTGTGAGGAAGCACATTATCATGATCTATAAACAACAGTAGCTCTCCCGTTGCCTTTGTGG
Organism: Candidatus Woesebacteria bacterium; assembly: GCA_018062625.1. Lineage (GTDB taxonomy): Bacteria > Patescibacteriota > Microgenomatia > UBA10105 > UBA927 > UBA927. Next base: position 8,581 of record JAGORV010000009.1, on the reverse strand, counting down.
CTCCTATAGCCCGATTGTACTCAGCGCCCTGTTTTTTACGATCAACATGGATTATTTTTGCGTGAAATTTTTTCGCTATCAAAAACGTTTTATCTCGCGAGCCACCATCTGCAATGATTAACTCTATCTTTTCTGATGGATATTTTTGTTCTTCTACGCTCGTTAGACACTCAGATAGTGTGCTTGCTGAATTATAGGTAGCTACTACCACTGAAATTGTTGGATACTTTGACATATTAAGCTTTCAAAAGTTGTGCAAATTTTTTGTAGGACTTTTCCCATGTAAACTGAGTTGCATTTTTTTGGGCATTTATAGAAAATTTTTCTCGCAAGCTTTCATCTTCTATGATACGAATCATGGCATTGGCCAATTCTTCCTTGGTAGGGCTCGAAGATATATGCAAACCGGTCATATTTGGCTTCACAGAGTCTCTTAAACCCGTGACATCGGTCACTATGCTTGGTGTACCACAGCTGGCAGCCTCTGTAACAACCATACCCCACCCTTCTTTTACTGAGGGCAGTAAGAGAGCCCACGCTTGTTGCATAAACCATACTTTTTTATCTTTAATATTTTTAGTGAAAAATAAAGCATTTTTATTCACCAATTCTACATTTCTTTCCAAATGCAATTGTGTGATTCTTTTTGAAATATATTTTTCCATTGGACCATATCCGATAATCGCAAGTCGCGATTTTGGATACATTTTTGTCACAATATTCATAGACTCCACACATAAATCAGGTCGTTTCATTCGAGCCATACGTGCTACAAATACAAAAAGAGGATCTTTGGATTTTGGACCAGATATATATCGATGATGATCGAGCCCGAGTGGAAAAATTGATATGTTTTTGGAAGGAAGCCCAAATGATTCAAGATCTTTTTTTGTACTTGCTGCATAACAGAGTATACGAGTGGATTTATAGCTAAGATATTCCAACCATTCAAGTGCATAGGCCATATATGAAAGTGGAAATAACAATTCATAGAGAAATACTTCTTTTGCCAACTGATTTACCAACATAACACGCGCGCTTTTAGGCACATAGAGGGGTGTTTGCCAACAAATTGTATTGATGCAATCTACAACTCTGTCGGGCTTCCTAGATAACGATCGGTAATAGGTAAAGGCCTCCCAATACACGCTCAAAATATTTCCTCGCCGAATAATCTGTATACCATCATAATGGTCATACTCTTTGGCATTAGGAAACGAACGACAAAACCACGTTACCGTATGACCTTCCGCCACAAGGCGCTTCGCCATTTCATAGATAATAATTTCAGCACCCCCCACATCAGGATTTTTTAGGTCCTTCCAATTCAGGAAAAGTATGTCCATAAGAAATTATACAAAGAGGTCAGCGTTAGATTTCACCCACGTGTGAAGTCGTTCTATGCCCGTAGGAACTGATATTTTTGGTTCCCAACCAAAAACCTTTTTTGCTTTTCGAATATCTGCCACAAAAATCTTCTGATCACCCGGACGCCAATTGTGAAATTCGACCTCAGGAGTCTTGCCAAAAAGCTTGGTCAGAAGTGGCGCAAACTCCATCCACACCGACAATGTATTTTTAGCTCCACCTCCAATATTAAAAATTCCACCTTTGGTTTTTGCCCCTGCTATTATAGCCTTATCGTACGCTGCGATAAGATCATCGATATACAATAGGTCCCTTACTTGCTTGCCATCACCGTATATAGATAATTTCTTATTTTGTGAAATCGCAATGATAAACCATGCTACCCATCCCTGATCTTCTACGCCAAATTGCCGAGGACCATAGATGCATGATTGACGAAAAACTACCGTATCTAGTCCATAAATACGACTGTAATCATGCACATATTGGTCGGCAGAACCTTTGGAACACCCATAGGGTGAATGAAAATCGAGTGGTCGTTCCTCTGACGCTCCGTTTGGCAAATTTTTATATGCATATCGCGTCTTTTTTTCTACAACAACTACATCTTCCATACCTCCATATACTTTATTTGTAGAGGAGTAGATAAGCTTCGCATTACTTTTTGATAAACGCATAAGCTCTAGCATGTTAAACGTGCCCAACGCATTTATCTCAAAGTCCTCACGGGGATTGTTCACCGATGTTGTAACTGCAACCTGTGCCGCGAGATGTAAAATTACATTAACATTTTTTACCACTGGCATAAGCTTGGTCATATCCGCTGGTTTACACAAATTTCCTTTGAGTGTGGTCAGGTTTCCCCCTAGTCCTCGTAACCAGTCCAGATTTTTCTTGGCTCCTTGACGAGAAAGGTTATCAAAAATTGTCACATCCCAACCTTTACGCAAAAAATGAGCCGCTGCATTGCTTCCAATAAAACCCGCCCCTCCTGTTATTAATATTTTCATATTGACTGTAGTATACCCAAAATATTTGTGAAACCAAAAAATCCTATGGCAATGGAACTTTAAAATTTAGCTCTTCATCATAACGCCACTTTAGTTTGTTGAGATTATCATAATAATGCAAAATCTTCATCCGGTAATATACAGCTATAGTGTCCCAGAGCATGTTTCGTATTACTCGCATAACGCTTACCGAGGTGATACTCGACGCTCCGGTAAAATCTAATTCTACTGGAGCTTCAAAAATGCGCGTGTATCCTAGGTGATATGCCACAGCTAATATTTCAATATCAAATGCAAATTCTTTTACGACAAGCCTCGGGAGCACATCTTCTAATACCTGTCTTCTATACAGCTTTAAGCCTACTTGCGTATCACGGATATTTAATCCAAAAAGAAATCTCGTTAATTGCTGATAACCCCAAGAAAGTATTTTTCTGCTGAATGGATATTGAACTTTTGACACAGGATGACGCTTGCTACCGACGATAATATCCGCCATATACCATCTGAAATGCTCAAGCATCATCGAAAGACCCATTGCACTTATATCTCCTCCTGCATCGAGGAATCCTATAATGTCACCATGACTTTTCGCCATGCCAAATCTTACCGCATACCCCTTTCCGTGATTAGTCTTATATCCAGTAACTATGAGAGATGACGAGCGTACTTTGCTAGCTTCCTCCATGCTGCGATCTTCCATGCCATCCACAACGACGATAACTTCGTACGCAAACTGCAATAACGTGAGCTCTCCTAAAATGTTTTGGAGTTGCTTGCGTATAGTTTTTTCCTGCCGATATACAGGAATTATCACTGATAAAAGTTTTGGCTTATACCCGCTCATGCCGATAGTATAGCAAAAGAGATAGAAAGAGTGTGGCGCATACTGCCAAATTTACGTAAATAACGTGCTCGAGAGTATTGTGAAAGTAGTGTACGCCAATAATTTGGGCAAGCGTAGCCACAAATAGGATTATCCAAATTTTGGTCCGTCCCAATCCCAAAAGTGCCATAGTGAGCACATTGCTTAATGAATAAAAGGTTATAAACAAACCAAACAAACCTAGATAACTCGATGCGGCTAAATATGATGACCCAAATAATAATTGAAGCGCTAACGCAGGAAATATAAAATATCCACACGTTAAAATCAGAGATATACCAGCGACAATGGCGAGAGACATATATACGAGCGCATGAGAACGCGTACCCGTGACTTTTCTTTCAGCAACGACTGGAAATAAGACATACGCCACACTTGAGCCTGCAAAGAAAATAATCTTTCCCATCATAGCCAGCGCTGCGTACATGCCAGCATCAAATGCTGAAAAATAATGCTTTACCAACATAACATCAGTGCTATACAGCGAGGTAATTCCTAAAATGCATAAAAGCGACGGAATGCCATATTCACTTATTGCCTTCACAGAAAGCTTGGTTGGCATCGCTTTCACGTTTCGAATAAATCGTAATGGTAAAAACGAAAGAATATATGCCAAGATTGTAGAAATCATGTTTGCAAACGCAGTGGCGCCTACGCCATAAAATGCTCCTATGATACCTCCGGTTAAACGTAAAATAATACCAATGTTTCCGAACACCATAAGCTCTGTGAATTTTTTATAACCTTGAAGCGTCCCGGTTATAATTGTTGCCAAGAAAAACACTATTGAGGCTATAAATATATAAAAAACGTACCATGAACTTTCAACATGTAGGTACTTTGAGATACTCTTGTACGCAGGTATAGTAATCAATACGATAATAACGGAGGCTACAGTCAACCATTTGGTAGCGGTGAGTAGTAATGTTTTGGCTTTCCCGTCTTCATGAGTTGCGCTATATGTTGCTACATATTTTGCAATGATATTTTGAACCACCAATCCGGGCACATTGAGAAGGTATGAAAGCGAAAATAACGATGCTAACTCACCATATTTTTCAGGACCCAACATACGCCCTATTATCAAATGGTATGCGTATGCGATAACGTTGCTTAGCATAGTGCCCGAAAACACAATCGCGCTTCCACGGGCTAATGGATGTGAGGCCACAGAACGAATCTTATTTACAAAAATGTTCATGACAATTGTTTAGGTGACCAAAATCGAAGCTTGATGAGTGTGACAAGTGCTGCGACCCCATCTCTCCAAGTTAATTTTTTTCCTTCTGCAAATTTTCGGCCATAATAAGAGATGGGAACTTCGTATATCTGATATCCTGCTCGAAGCAATTTTGCCGTCACTTCTGGTTCAAAATCAAATCGTTTTGCGGTAAGCTTTCCAATTCGATCTAACACTTCCTTACGAAAAACTTTATACCCAGTCTCCATATCGGTAATATTTGTATTGTAGAGAATATTCGTCATGAGCGTGACAAATTTATTTCCCATAGCGTAGACGTACATCGTTGAAAGATGCGCACCTAAAAATCTCGATCCATATACAACCTTCACTCGAGGTTCAAGAAATGGTGCTAATAATATAGGGTAATCTGTAGGGCTGTATTCCAAGTCAGCATCTTGAACCAACACAAGTGCCCCATTGGCCGCCTCAAATCCTCGCGCAAGTGCAGCCCCTTTACCTTTGTTTTTAGGTTGATACAGCACCGTGCAAGTTTTTTCCCATTTTTTAAGTAACGCTGCTGTGCCATCAGAAGATCCATCATCAACTATAACCAATTGTTTCTTCCACCCCGGAGTAGCAGCATCTAACACTCGTTTTATTGCCGACTCTATGGTCGATACTTCATTAAACACCGGCATGACAATAGAAATAATTTCCATACTATCCTTTCTCATTTATGATTTTTGTAATACCTTCTTATACGCATCAATTGTATTAGCTGCAACTGTAGCCCAAGAATAATTTTTTGACCATGCAATGCCTTTTTTTACCAATTGCTCTCGATCGATTGGCTTCATTTCCATGGCTTTTGCCAGTCCTGAAGCTATAGAAGTAGAAGATAATGGATCTACGAGAATTGACGGCCCAGAAATCTCTGGAAGACTGCTTGCGTTTGCTGCTACCACGACACCTCCACACGCCATAGACTCAAGCACAGCGAACCCAAATCCTTCATGAATAGAAGGCACCACAGTGACACTAGCGAGCGTATAAAGCGCTTGTAAATCATCCACTGGCACGAATCCTACTCGCACAACGGAGTCGCCGATCTCAAGCTCTTCTATGATTTGTTGTATCTGCTTAGCCTCAGCAAGATTTGAATCCAAAAATGCACCCCCTACCAGCACAAGCTTGTTACCTTTCGCAAAGGTATTTCGCAATATATATTCGCTCCACGCATACAAAAGCCCAAAAACGTTTTTATTCCAATTTACGTCACCTACATATAGCGCAAAATGCATAGGCAATGAATACTTTGCCATTATTTCTGTCAATATTTTTGTGTTAGAGACAGGGGCAAAAGCAACTCTCGGAGCCAACGGTACGACATCAATGCGATCTTGGGAAACCCGCATAAGTCTCAAAATGTCTTTTTTGCTCGCCTCAGAATCTGTGACAATTCTAGAAGCACGAGACGCACCAAACCGCTGGATCTGCCACTTTAATTCCCCTCGTATTCCACGGGGAAAATGAGAAGGATATACCAAGGGTATAAGATCATGAATGGTTATCACCATAGGCTTAGAAAGGGTAAGCGGTAGAGTCAAAAAAAACGGATCAAAGTGAGTTATGTGAACAAGATCAGCATCACGAGGTATATTTTTAACGTCATCAAACGTAGTCAATGTAATATTAGGCACGATTCGAAGTGCGCCGATGAGTTCTTTTGTGTATGTTCCTACTCCTCGAGCCTTGTGACCGGTCAGAAGTGGTGAACTGCTTACTGCTATGTGCATATACCCCACCAAGTATACCCGATCCGAAAACACAGAACAAACCTATCAAAGAAAGCACATCTGAAGCTCGTCGAATAGGTGTTTGCCGAAACTCTACCACAACTTCTCTTGTTCCTTTTGGAATTGTGACATGAATAATACCATCTGATTCATACATAATAGGCAGATTTTTCTTGTCTGCTGTGACATTCCATCCTGGAAAATATAAAATATTGGCTGTCATTACAGTATCTGCCTCCACACGAGTAAGCAATCGATAATAATTTGGCAACTCGACAACTTTTGAATAGAAAACGCTTGAAGAATTAAATTCAAATCGATTCACAAATCTTGTATGTTTCCACCCGCTCCATTTTGTAGAAAGACTATTTCCCAGCGATGAAGTGCCATCAGTGAAATTTGGATCAGAGAGATAATGACTATCCGCACGCGCTACATATGATACAGGATGTATATACCCTAGAGAGGCCCAGATTGCAGAAACGACAAGAGCAACGGTGATCCACTTAGGCATTTTTTCAGAAATACTGGCCACCAACCATGGCGTCAGTAAAAGTATCAATGTAAGCAATCGCCATGGATATTGGATGAATTGCGCAATTGGCACCACATTCCAGAACCAAATCGCCCCTTTGCCCATACAATAAAATATTGCCAACCAGAGCAAAATTGATACCATCAATACTTTGTCTTTCAATTTGCCAATAACCAAAACAATAATACTAGTGACAAGCACTATCATTGGAACAATACCTATTTGAAAAGACATTTGATCAAATCGCACACTTCTTCCAGAAAATCCTGTTCCCCAAGACGGAACGAGCAACTGATAGAGGTCAGGAAAATGATCGGTATAATTTACGCTATTTAGCCCTACCATGTACTTGGATTCAAACAACGCAGGAATCCAAAAATATGATGCAACTAAAATTCCAAGCACAATGCGCCAGATATAATTTTTGTTTCTATATAAAACATATAGGCATAATATCGGCAAACTAAATAACGCAGTAATGTTATGACTTACGATTATGCCCGTTACCGCCAATGAGATGACATTTTTCCATCGACGTTCTATGGCATAAAACGTCAAAAGAACAAAAGATATAGCCCACACCTCTCCCACCGATCCTCGAACATATATATCGACAAACCAATATGGAACAAAGGCAAATATAATAGCCGATGATGTAGCGATAAACGACGAACGAAAAGTGCGAATCCACAAAAAACACCACATCACGGCAGACAAATATCCCAATGCCAAAACCAGCTTAAATGCATCAACGAACCCAAAGCCCAAAACATGAAATAATGCGCCTATATAATTCGGAAATGGATAATGAAAAATAAATAATGGTAATCCATAACCGCTATTTAAATCTGGCGCCCATCGAGGAAATATATCTCCAATACTTAACATTTTATAAAACTGCCAAAAGCGAATTATGTGATATTCACCATCGTGGGTAGGTATGAATCTCTGGGTGAACAATCCGGCAGCTGCGATTAGCGCTGCAACGAGCACAAAAAATATTGGGAGATACTTTTTCATTTTTTCTTTTTACGTTGCAAAAACACAAACACTACTATATACACAAGCACAGGGATTAACGTGACCAGAGATCTAATCACCGGACCACTTCCACCATACTCACGCGTAGCAATCCACGGTACATATCTTGCCATAAGACCAAAAGATAACCAAAACGATGCTCCGTGAGCAAAAGAGCTTTTCTGAATCGGCACAAAGGCCAATGTGGCAAGCCACCAAACCGCATACCATGGATACATCTCTTCTCGCAGTGGCGACAGAAGAAACACACCAAACAATGAGACAGCTATCCATTTCATTTGATATTCAAAGGAATACCGCCGTAGCAAAACCATCAATGGCACAATCACAATTGTTGCTCCTTTAACCAGTACCGAAGCCAACAGCAACACCAATCCGCTCACATATTCCAATCCATATCTCTTTTGCATCAACAGTACACCATACAAGGCTAAAAACATCATAAACGCGTCATTATGCCCTGAGATAAAAATCTCAATTATCACAAGCGGATTTAATGCAAAAAACACAACCTGATCCAGTCGTCGAGTTTTTTTATAAATCAAATACACAATACCTATATATCCACCTACTGATAACAGCTTGAAGGCTACGATTGCGATTGCAATATTATTGGCGGCGATAAGATAAGGTATATACGTAGCGGCAATCCAGACTGGTCCATATAACGCTAGTTTATTTGCTGCACGAGTAAAGGCGAGCATAGGTTCACCGATAAATTCGATTGGCATGACCACATATGGATTTTCTTGATAAAAAAAT
>JAGORV010000034.1 GCA_018062625.1 Candidatus Woesebacteria bacterium | reverse complement strand
GAGTAAAGCTTGATGACCTGCTTATTTCTCAACCTGACACTGGCGAACAAGGGCTTGAGATTGCCGAAACACTTATTAGAAGCGGTGGTATAGATGTCATCGTTATCGACTCTGTAGCGGCGCTTGTGCCACGAGCAGAGATAGAAGGGGAGATGGGAGATAGTATGATGGGTGTGCATGCACGACTCATGTCACAGGCACTCCGTAAACTTACTGCAGTTATTTCCAAGTCTAAAACGATTGTTATATTTACGAACCAGTTGCGCCAAAAAATTGGGGTCATGTTTGGCAATCCAGAAACTACAACTGGAGGAATGGCGTTGAAGTTCTATGCAAGTATCCGCATGGACTCTCGAAAGATTGAAAGTTTGAAAGAGGGGGATAAAGTTATCGGAAGCAAGCACAGGATTCGAGTGGTAAAAAATAAAGTTTCTCCACCATTCCGAATTGCAGAATTCGACGTTATGAATGATGGCGTGTCGAAAGAAGGCGGCCTCTTGGATGTCGGTGTAGAATTTAATATTCTTACCAAAAGCGGCGCGTTTATCAAATATGGCACACAGATGCTTGGGCAGGGTAAAGAAGCGAGTAAATTGTATTTGAGAGAAAATCCAAAAGTCGCAAAGGAAATATCTGAAGCCATTTGGAAAGTGGTTAGATCTGGTCATGCTACACCCAAAGTTGCAGTTGTCGAACCAGACGAAGAATAACGCTTCATGCCAGAGTCATTTGTTTACGAAAAGCTTATAAATGCTTCATTACGGTATGTTTCATTCCGTCCGCGAAGCGAGAAGGAATTTCGTACGTTTCTCATCCAAAAACTCAAAAAAAGTAAAACATATGCAGCTCCTCTTGTGGAGCGAGCTATAGCCCGTATGCGAGAGTTAGGGTATGTAGATGATATGAAGTTTGCTCTTTGGTGGATCGAGCAACGTCAGAGTTTTAAGCCTAAAGGTAAACGATTGGTGATTTTAGAGTTAGGAGCAAAAGGAGTGTCACCGCGAGTTTCTGAGGCCGCATTTTCTTCTCTGAATGACACGCTGACAGACCCTGTAGAGGCTGCTAAAGCGGTGCTTGGGAAAAAGCTGAATATGTGGCGTGCGCTTGATGTGCAAACCCTAAAAAAGAAGTCGTATGACTTTTTATACCGGAGGGGATATGACGCAGATATTATTGGGCGCGTCGTTGACGATTTGGTCCAAAAGGACTAAAATAGGGATACGTGAAAGGTGTTTTCCTTTTACATGAAGCTATTTTAGAAGAAAGCAACGTATTGTACGTAGGATTATGATTTTTCAAATAATACAATCTTGTGTTCCTACACAATCAGCCACCCACAAATAAGGGCGGTTCTTTTTTGCTGATCTTCTTCTATAGCCTCAAAGTGACCATGACATGTAATGGTATTTAAGAAAGGAATATATCCTATGTTTGATGTATTAAAAACGTTATCTGGGCTCGTAAAACCCAAAAATAAACCACAAGTTACGCTCGTAGCTTCTTCACCTGTTGCAGTAAAACAGGTACAGAATCCTCCAAAAAAGGGTAAAAAAGCAGCGCACGAAGCACCACAGCCCCAAGTGGATTATGATGCAGAACTTCGACTTGCGCAGGCTCAAGCACAAGCTCAAGCTCGTGAGATCTTGCTTGAGGCAAAAGATGAGGCTCTTCGTATACGCCGTGAAGCAGAAGGTGAAGCACGAACCATGCAAGATGGTATACGTCAACGCGAAATGGCTATAGATCGTAAAGAAGCAGCGATTGAAGTACGAGAAAAGCATACGACAGACACAGAGGGTCGGTTGGACAAAGCGAAGCTAGAAACCGAAGCAAAGCAAAAAGAGGTGATAGAAAAGTTGCAAAAAACTGCACATCTGACTCATGACGAGGCGAAGGATCTGATTCTATCAGAATTGAAAAATACCCTTCGTGAAGAAATGGCAAAAGAAGTGAGAGAAGCAGAAGCAACAGCCAAGGAAGAAGCAGACTCCAAAGCTCGTGAAATATTAGTCGATGCTATGCGTCATGGTGCCACAGATTATGTTAGTGAATACACTGTGTCGGTGATTAAAGTCACGGATGAAGCAGTTAAAGGTCGAATTATTGGAAAAGAAGGTCGCAATATCCGCGCGTTTGAGACGGCGACTGGTGTTGATGTAGATCTAGACGAAGAAGGTGTTATTCGTCTTTCATGTTTTGATCCCGTCAGGCGCGAGATTGCTCGTGTCACACTTGAGAGACTTCTTCGAGATGGTAGAGTCCAGCCAGTGCGTATTGAAGAGCTTGTAGAACAAGTGAAAAAAGAACTCGAACGCATCATGTTTGAAGAAGGACAAAAGTTGTGTCACACCGTTGGTGTATACAATTTACCACCACCACTTGTCGCTATGCTTGGTCGATTTAAATATCGATATTCGTATGGACAAAATTTGATAGCTCATACGCTTGAAGAAACCAAGATTGGTATTGCGCTTGCCCAAGAAGTTGGGGCAGATGTGAATATCGTACGGCTTGGATGTTTGTTGCACGACATCGGAAAAGTGGTAGCAGACAAAGAAGGAAACCATGTAACGCTTGGTGTCGAGTTGCTCAAAAAATATGGTTTACCACAAAAAGTGGTAGATTGTGTCGCCCAACACCATGAGGATATACCGTTCTCAAGTCCTGAATCCATGTTGGTCTATATAGCAGACGCAATTTCTGGAAGCAGACCGGGAGCGCGATATGAGAACTATGAAGAGTACGTAAAACGTCTCCGCGACTTAGAAGATATCGCAAAGTCACATAAAGGTGTTACCGAAGCGTTTGCCTTCCAAGCAGGTCGTGAAGTCCGCGTCGTTGTAGATCCAGGAACAGTGGATGACGCAACTGCGATAGCTATGGCGCGTGAGATCCGTGACGAAATCGGTAAAAAAGTGATCGTTCCGGGAACGATAAAAATTACTGTAGTGCGAGAGCTTCGTGCAGTCGAAACATACAAATAATAATATAGTTGCTCTAGCAATCTAATCATTACATGTGTTTTGATTTAGATTGTCATAGTAAGACGTATTAAATGATGTATTGACACAACGCTCTGCATCTTCTACATTGCCTCATAGAGGTTGTTACAACAATCTTTACAAAAAAATGTCTTGTTCTATCCCTCTGCCCCAAAGGAGGTGAGTTTACAAACATGACAAAAGCAGATTTAGTAGAAGTCGTAGCAAAGAAAGCAAATCTTACAGCAAAAGCAGCACGAGAATCCGTCGCCGCAGTATTTGGTGCCGTCACTGACGCATTGAAAAAAGGCGATAAAGTAGTTGTAACGGGATTTGGAACTTTTATGGTTCGATCACGTAAGGCTCGTACTGGGCGAAATCCACAAACAGGATCAGCTATCAATATTCCAGCACGTAAGACTCCTGGTTTTACCGCTGGGAAAGCACTTAAGAAAGTTGTCCGTTAATTTCGGTCATTTCTTACGGTCCAATTAGAGGCTCCCTAAAATTAGGCGAGTCTCTTTTGGTATACTGAAGGCATTATGGTTATCCAAGTGTCACACCTCACCAAACAATATTCTGTATTTAGGAAAGAAGAAGGTCTGATGGGCTCAATTCGATCCCTGATGTTTCGGAAGAGTGAAATTATAATCGCAGTAAATGATGTTTCGTTTACCATAGGACAAGGAGAGCTTGTTGGATTTATTGGACCAAATGGCGCGGGAAAAACTACAACGCTTAAATGTCTATCAGGGCTTTTGTATCCAACCAGCGGATCGGTCTCTGTGTTGGGGCATGCCCCTTTTAGTCGAGACAAGGAGTTTTTGAAGCGTATATCGCTTGTGATGGGACAGAAGAATCAGTTATGGTGGGATTTGCCAGCCATTGAAACGTTTGCCTTAAATCGCGAAATTTATGAAATTTCCCACGATCAATATCATCAAACACTACATGCGTTGACTGATTTATTAGAAGTAGCACCACTTTTGCATGTGCCAGTGCGAAAGCTGTCGTTGGGTGAGCGGATGAAAATGGAATTGATAGCTGCTCTTATACATAGACCTCAAGTATTATTTTTAGACGAACCAACCATAGGTCTTGATGTGGTCATGCAAAAAAAGATGCGCGATTTTCTGAAGGAATATAACGCGACATATAAATCCACTATTCTTTTAACCTCGCATTATATGGAAGATGTGCGACAGTTAGCGAAACGTGTGATTATCATCGATCATGGATCACTTCTCTATGATGGAAAACTCGATAATCTCGTAAAAAAATTTGCCAAATATAAAACGCTCTCCATAGTGCTGGAATCATATATACCCCCTGCGCAATTTGCTCCTATAGGTGAGATCATTTCGTATGACTTTCCGCGTATCGTCATCAGAGTTCATCGAAACGCCTCAAACGTAGCTGCTGCACAAGTATTGGAAAAATTTCCCGTTGAAGATTTGACTGTTGAGGAGCCTGATATGGAGGATATAATTCGCGACGTCTTTACGAAAGAATCCTGATATGCGAATTTTACGAATTGTCGCGCTACATTTCCAGCAAGCATTGCAGTACAGGAGTAGATCGTTTTTATGGTTCTTGCTAGCGCTACTTAATCCTGCAATATATTTATTGTTTTGGCGTGCAGCGATAAACTCTGGGCATATAATCGGCACAAAAGTCATTTTTAATGACATAGCATCGTATTATCTCCTTGTGGTAATAGCAGGTGCATTGTTAATTGCGCATGTAGAAGAAGATGTGGCAATGATTGATATAAAGCAAGGGGAATTGGTGAAATATCTTCTGAAACCGTACTCGTATTTTTGGATGAAATTTATAGAAGAAATACCTTACAGAGTTATACAAGGCACATATGGATGGATTGGATTACTTATCATGCTACTTATATTTGGGAATGTGTTGAAGGTCGTGCATGATCCCGTGCAAATTATATATGCGATTTGTATATCTATAGCTGCATTTTTTTTATCATTTGTTTTTAAAATGATTATCGGAATTACCACATTTTGGATCGATGATTTTTCGGGACTTCAGCAGCTCATGTTTGTGTTGATATCCTTATTTGCTGGATTTATACAACCCATCGAATACTTTCATCCAGTACTTCGTTCGATCGCATTGGCTACACCATTTCCATACATGATTTATTATCCAGTGGTGGCATGGACAGGGGTATTGCCTGTTTCTCAAGCGCTAAATGTGTTACTTATACAGCTGGCAATAATTAGTGTATTTGCTTATATTTATGCAGTTTTGTGGAAAAAAGGTGTGAAGGAGTTTACGGGAGTTGGCCAATAATATGAAACAGTATCTCCGTGTTTACAGACAATTGTTATACATGAACTTTATGGTTCTGGTGATTTATCGATCAAATTTTATAAATTCTATGCTTGCGACGGTTGCTTGGGGATTATTTTCTCTTTATTCCGTCGTCATCTTGACGGCAAAAACTACAGAAATATTTGGTTGGTCACGGAATGAGTTGTTACTGTTGAACGGGTATTACGGGTTGATTGTCGGTGTTTTCCATGTGTTTTTGTCTCGAAATCTTGAACGATTTTCTTCTGTTATACACAATGGGCAGTTGGATAGTATTTTGATCAAGCCTATGGATTCTCAGTTTATGTTATCGCTTTGGATGGTAAACTACACAAGTCTTGCGCGTATTATTATCGCAGGGTGGTACGTATGGTATATGGGGAGCATTCTTCATATTCAACTTACACTCCTTAGTGCAATAGAGTTTATAGCATTGTCGGTAACGAGCATAATTCTTCTATACGCAATTTGGTTTACTGTCGTGTCATGTACTATTTGGTTTACAAAACTTTCAAATGTTGTTGAGCTTATGTACAACATCACTGGTATGGCTCGTTATCCTCAAGAAATGTACACGCAACTTGCATGGTATATGTTTGCGTTCATTTTGCCGTTGACGCTCCTTATTACCACCCCTGCAAAAATATATTTAGGCCACGGATCTATTTCGGATATTATGCTTCTGGTTTGTTTTTCTGTGGTATTTTTTGTTCTTTCGAGAAAATTTTGGAAATTCGCATTGCGCTATTATACGAGTGCGAGCTAAATTGTATCGTTAGACTTGATGCAATCAAGATATGTTTGTATACTAGTTACATATGCCACCAAAAGCAAAGAAAAAACGACCCGTAGCAAAATTTTCTGTAGAAGCTGCGCCTTTGGAATTACACGAGGAACAAACGGATACACAAGAAGTGGTAGCTGAAGCACCGATGCGACAGGTTGTGGAGGTGGTTGAAGAAGATAAGATACCCGATGCACTAGAAATCATCAAAGAAAATGCGAAAGAAATAGAAGAAGAAGTTGAAGAACTAGAAGATGAAATACAGACATCGGTAGCGTCACCCTCAGTTGAGCCTGAGCAAGAGAGAGAAACTCAAGAAGATGAACAACAACATTCTAAAGATGTTGTAGGATCTCTTTTTAGCAAAGAGCCTACAGGTATTTCCCCAGAGATTACTGTTGTCGGTAAACGTGATACATCACTTGGTGTTTGGGTTGGTGCAATGCTTGGCATTGCATTAGCTGTGGGTGTTTCACTGATTGTGTTGGTGAGAGGTCCACAGACCTTTACCTCCATGATTCCCGCCAAACCAACCCCGACAGCAGTTCCGACTATTGCGCCAACAGCGGCACCAGTTGTAGCAGTAAGCCGTAAGGACGTTAAAATAAAAGTTCTTAATGGTGGAGGAGTTGTGGGTGCTGGAAGCAAAATGAAAACCTTTTTGGAAGATAAAGGATACACCGTGTCTGATGTTGGTAATGCTGATGCATATACGTATGAGACCACAGATATAAAAGTAAAAGCCGGGAGCGAGACTATTGGTAAAATGCTGTCAGATGATCTGAAGGCAGATTACTCTTTAGGTTCCACATCTGCAGACTTGGCGGAGAGCGTCTCATACGACGCAGAAGTCATCGTAGGAAAAGAATAATTCTTCATGAAGTACAAAGCAATTTTTCTAGACGTTGATGGAACCTGTGTAGTGCACGGCGTGGATAATCTTCCTTCTGTGCGAGTCGTCGATGCAGTT